>JAIYAI010000071.1 GCA_027489135.1 Acetobacteraceae bacterium | reverse complement strand
TGGCGCGCACCATCGCCGCGCGTCTCGGCGTCCCCTGCCAGCTCGTGCCGTACGCCCGGCCGAGCGACCTTGCCGACGATGCCGGCAAGGACAAGTGGGACATCGGCAATATCGGCGCGGAGCCGCAGCGCGCGGAGAAGATCGCCTTCACCGCCGCATACTGCGAGATCGAGGCCACCTACCTCGTGCCACCCGGCTCCCCCATCACGCGCATGGACCAGGTCGATGTCGCGGGCAACCGGATCTACACCGGCGCGGGTGCGGCCTATACGCTCTGGCTGGAGCGCAACATCCATCACGCGCAGCTGGTCCTGGTGCCGGGCGGCGGCGCGGCCTTCCAGAAATTCCTCGACGACAAGGCGGAGGTCTATGGCGGGCTGCGCCCCGGGCTGATCACCGATATCGAGAAGATCCCCGGCGCCCGCATCCTCGACGGGCAGTTCATGGCGGTGCAGCAGGCGATCGGCACGGCACGCAGCAACAGCGCCGCCGCGGCCTGGCTGGCGGCCTTCGTCGAGGAGGCGAAGGCCAGCGGCCTGGTCGCCAGCCTGATCGCCAAGCACAAGGTGCGCGGCCTCTCGGTGGCGCCGGCGGCCTGAGCCCATGGTCGCGGGAATCCCGGGGGTCGGCGCGCCGGTCCGGCGCGTCGAGGATGGCCGCTTCCTGCGCGGCAAGGGGCGCTTCGTCGATGACCTGACGCCGCATGGCGCGGCGCATCTCTTCGTGCTGCGCTCGCCGCACGCCTCGGCGCGGATCACGCGCATCGACGCGACGGCGGCGCGGGCCATGCCGGGCGTGCTGCTGGTGCTGCTGCCCGAGGATGTCGAGGAGCTTGGCGTCCTGCGCTGCGTGACGCCGCGCTTCCGCCGCGATGGCCGGCCCATCGCCCAGACGCCCTGGCGCATGCTGGCGATGGATCAGGTGCGCTATGTCGGCGACGCCGTCGCCGCGGTGATCGCCGAGACGCGGGCCCAGGCACAGGACGCGGCAGAGGCGATCCAGGTGGAGTATGCGCCCCTGCCCGCCGTGGCCGACTGCGCCGTGGCGGTGCAGCCCGGGGCGCCCGCGGTCTGGCCTGATTTCGCGCCGGAGAACGAGAGCTTCCTGTTCCGGCTCGGCGATGTCGCCGCGGTGGACGCCGCCTTTGCCCGCGCCGCACATGTCACCCGCTTCGACTTCCGCGTCACGCGCGTTTCCGCCAACCCGATGGAACCCCGCGCCTGCCTCGGCGCCTGGGACCCGGTTGAGGAGCGCTGGACGCTGACCACCGGCACGCAGCTGCCGCATGTGATGCGCAACGAGATCGCGGAATACGCGCTGAAGGTGCCGTCCAACCGCCTCCGCATCATCAGCCCCGATGTCGGCGGCGGCTTCGGCATGAAGGAGAGCCCCTTCCAGGAATACGTGCTCGCGCTGCATGCGGCGCGGCTGCTGGAACGCCCGGTGCGCTGGACGGCGACGCGGACGGAAAGCTTCCTCTCGGACAGCCATGCGCGGGACAATGTCTCCACCGCCGAACTGGCGCTGAGCGCGGAGGGGGATTTTCTGGGCTTCCGGGTGCACACACTGTGCAACCTCGGCGCCTATCTGGCGTGGCAGGGGCCGGTCTCCTCGACCAACAACGTCGGCGGCCTCGCGGGCGTATACCGGACACCGGCGATCTGTACCGAGGTGCGCGGCATCTTCACCCATACCCAGCCGACCGCGCCCTATCGCGGCGCCGGGCGGCCGGAGGCGATCTACGCCATCGAGCGCTGCATCGACCTGGCGGCGATCGAGATGGGGAAGGACCGCATCGAACTGCGCCGGCGGAACATGATCCAGCCGGAGCAGATGCCGTTCAAGACCGGCCTCGATTTCACCTATGACAGCGGCGACTTCCCGGCGAACATGGCGAAGACGCTGGCGGCCGCGGACTGGGACGGCTTCCCGGCGCGGCGCGAGGCAGCGGCGAAGCGCGGCAGGCTGCGCGGCATCGGCATCGCCAACGCCATCGAGAGCGCCGGCGGGCCGCATCGCGGCCCCATGGAGGAAGCGGCGGAGATCCGCTTCGATTCCGGCGGATCGGTCACGCTGCTGATGGGCAGCCACAACCACGGCCAGGGGCACGAGACGGTGTTCCGGCAGATCGCCTCCGAGCAGCTTGGTATCCTGCCCGAGCGCATCCGCTACATCTGCGGCGACACCGACCTGGTCACGCATGGCCGCGGCACCATCGGGTCGCGCAGCATGATGGCGGGCGGCGGCGCGCTGGTCTTCGCCGCGCGGCGGATCATCGAGCGAGGGAAGAAGATCGCGTCGCACTTCATGGAGGCGTCGGAGGAGGACATCGAGTTCGTCGACGGCGAATTCCGCGTCGCCGGCACCGACAAGGCGATCGGCATCCAGGACCTGGCGAAGCGCAGCTACGTGCCCGGCGCGCTGCCGAAGGGCGAGGAACTGGGCCTCTCCGCCCTGCTCATCACCCGCCCCGGCGACGCCACCTTCCCCAATGGCTGCCATGTCTGCGAGGTCGAGATCGACCCGGAGACGGGGGAGACCGAGCTTGTCGGCTACACCGTGGTCGACGACGTCGGCACCGTGATCAACCCGCTGTTGCTGAAGGGCCAGATCCATGGCGGCATCGCCCAGGGCCTGGGCCAGGTCTGGGGCGAGAACGTGGTCTACGACGACCAGGGCCAGGTGCTGAGCGCGAGCTTCGCCGACTACCCGATGCCGCGCGCCGCCGACTTCTGCGACATGGTGGTGAAGAGCAACCCGGTGCCGACCGCGACCAACCCGCTCGGCGTGAAGGGCGCTGGGGAGGCGGGGACAGTCGGCGCGCTGCCGGCGCTGATCGCGGCGATCTCCGACGCGCTGAGCCCGCTCGGCATCCGGCACCTGGAGATGCCGGCGACGCCTGAGCGGGTGTGGCAGGCCATTCGCGCCGCTACTCCACCCTGATCCCTGCGGACTTCAGCACCGGCGTCCAGCGCGCCATCTCCTGCTGCATGAACTGGGCGAAGCGTTCCGGTGGGCCGCCGATCACCTCGGCGCCCATCTGGCGGCCCAGCGCGTCGCGCACTTCCGGCATCGTCACGATGCTGCCGAAGACCGCATTGGCCCGCGCCACGAGATCGGGCGGCATCCCCGCCGGCCCGACCAGCCCGTACCAGAGCGAGGAGGTCACGCCCGGCACCGTCTCCGCCATGGTCGGCACCTCGGGCAGCGCCGCGATGCGCCGCGGCATGCTGACCGCTAGCACCTTGAGCGCGCCCGATTGCAGCAGCGCGCCGGCCGAGGAGAGCGAGGGGATGGTCACGTCCACCTCCCCCTTCGCCGCGGCGGTCACCATCTCCGCCCCGCTGCGATAGACCACGTGCAGCAGCTTCGCGCCGGGTACGCCGGCCTGCAGCGCCTCCATCGTGAGGTGGCCGATATGGCCGGTGCCGACGCTGGCGAAGGTGAGCGTGCCGGGACGGCGCCGCGCATCCTCGAGCAGCGCGGAAAGGTTTCCCCATGGCGCATTGGCGCGCGTCACCAGGATCAGCGGCATATCGGCCAGGAAGACCACCGGCGTGAAGCTGCGCCGCGGGTCGTAGGGCAGGTCGCGGTAGAGTTCATGCGCCAGCACGGCGGATCCGAGTTCCGCCATCAGGAAGGTGCCGCCATCGGGCCTTGCCTGCGCCACCGCCGCCGCGCCGATGGTGCCGCCGGCGCCGGGCCGGTTCTCCACCAGCAGCGTCTGGCCGTTCGCCAGCGGCGGGAAATGCGGCGCCATGACCCGGATCAGGATATCGATGGCGCCGCCCGGCCCGAAGGGCACCACGGCGCGCACGGGCCGATCCGGCCAGGCGCTGTTCTGCGCCCGCGCGCGGTGCAGAGGCGCCAGCGTGGCGAGCGCGCCGAGGGTGCGGCGTGTGAGCATGCGTCTCTCCCCATGACCGGCTCTGGCGGCCGATGCCGGGGATGCTAGCCTTCTCCCGGACGCAGCGGGAGATGGCAGGGTGAGCGGAACGGATCATGCCGGGGCCTTCGGGCGCATTCCGGTGCTCGACATCGGCCCCTACCTCTCCGGCGAGGCGGGCGCGCTGGCCGAACTGGCCCGCCATGTCGCGCGCACCTGCCAGGACACCGGCTTCCTGGTGCTGGCCAACCACGGGGTGCCACTCTCGCTCTCCGATGCCTGCTTCCAGGCGGCGGCCGATGTCTTCGCCCTGCCGATGGAGACGAAGCTGGCGCTGAACGTAGGCGACATCAACGTCGGCTACCTGCCGCAGGGCGCGCAAGTGATCCGCACCTCGAAGATCGCGGAGAACAGGAAGCCCAACCTCAACGAGAGCTTCTACATCATCCGCGACCTGGCCCCCGACCATCCGGATATCCTGGCCGGCAAGCCGATGCTCGTGCCCAACAAGTGGCCACCGGGGATGCCCGGCTTCCGCGCCGCGACCATGGCCTATTTCTCGGCCATGCAGGTGCTGGCGCACCGCATGCTGCCGGTCTTCGCCGCCGCGCTCGACCT
>JAIYAI010000428.1 GCA_027489135.1 Acetobacteraceae bacterium | reverse complement strand
ATTTGCCTGGAGGGCCGAGCTCAAAGCGCAGCGTGTCGTTTGCCGGACTGGAGCGCGCAAACGGAACGATGAAGCGTACGACGGCGCCGCGACCAGGTGGACGCCGAGCGTCATCTCCCGCCCCGCGCGCCAGACGGCGAGTTCCGCCACGCTGCCAGGCGGCACCAGGGCGACGGCGCGGGCCAGTGCGGCGGGGCTGTCCACCGGCGCCTCATCCAGCGCCGTCACCACGTCGCCGGCTCGCAACCCGCCGGCTTCCGCCGGGCTGGCGGGCAGCACGCGGTCGATCAGCGCACCGCGCGGCGGCGCCCCGCCGAGGCCGCGCGACAGCGGCGTGGTCATCGGCTGCGCATCGACGCCGAGGAAGCTGCGGGCGAAGCGCCCCTCCGTGCGGATCGCATGCACCACGCGGGCGGCGACCGCGGCCGGCACCGCGAAGCCGACGCCCACATTGTTCCCCGTCGGGCTGACGATGGCGGTGGTCACGCCGGCGACGCGGCCGTCCATGTTGAACAGCGGCCCGCCGGAATTCCCCGGGTTGATGGCGGCGTCTGTCTGGATCAGGTCGCCCCAGGTCGGCCCGCCGATTTCCCGACCGCGCGCCGAGATGATGCCGATGGAGACCGAGGCGCCGATCCCGAAGGGATTGCCCATGACCAGCGCCCAGTCGCCGACGCGGGGCGGCGGCCCCTCGGCGAAACGGAGCACCGGCAGGGGCGGCCGATCCGCCGGCGGCGTTACCTTGATGACGGCGATGTCGGTGATCGGGTCGCTGCCCACCACCCGCGCCGGCAGTTCCGTCCCGTCGGCCAGCGTGACGGTGATGCGTTGCGCCTCTCCCGCCACGTGGTGGTTCGTCACGATGGTGCCGTCCGGGTCGATGATGAAGCCGGACCCGGCGCCGTGCGACAGGCTGCGTCCATCCGACCGCTGCTGCGTACCGCGCCCCGGCAGCAGGGCGCGGGCAGGGCGGCGCGACGCGGCGTGCTCCAGCGTCTCGATCCGCACGACGGCGGGTTCGACGGCGGCCACGAGATCGGCGAAGCCCGAGGAGGGCGGCACCGCCGCGCTGGCGACGGGGGCCACCAGGAGCGATGCGGCGAGGCCGAGGGCGGCGAGGCCAAGGGCGGCGAGGTGGGGACGGGGGCAGGCTGGCAAGCGAGGCTCCGTGCGGGACGGCAGCGGCCCGCAGGGAGGGCCGGGCGCCTGCTTCCTCTGCCGCATTCCAGGCGGCGATGGAATGGCCAAGCGGGTACCTGGGCGCTCGAAGCGCGCGATCGGCATCAGGCGTGGCGGGGTTGGCCTCGCGGCACGATCCCGCCGTCGCGCCGCCACCGGGCCTCCGGCTAACCGCGCTTCAGGTGCAGGTAGCCAAGCTGCCGGCCGAGACGCGCCACGCAGTCCTCCGGCGCGAGGGGCGCGGTCAGCCCCGTGGGTTCGATGAGGCGCAGAGCGAAGCCTTCGCGCAGGAAGGCCGCGAGGTAGTCGACCGGAGCAAGGCCGGTGGTCCTGGCGACGCTTTCGGACAGGAACTCGACGATCAGCGTGACCGCCGGGGAGCGCGCCAGCAGGGCGCGCGCCCCGGTCAGCGCCGCGGGCTCGGCGCCCTCGACGTCGATCTTCATGACATCGATCGCCGGCACGTCCGCGAGCAGCCGGTCGAGCGGTGCGACGGGGATCGTCACGCGCTCAAGCTGCCAGACCGGATGGGTGCCGGCGCCGATGCCGCCGCCGCCGGAGAATTCATGCGTGAAGCCCAATTCGAGCGAGCCTTCCTCCGACCACACGCCGACCTCATGGATGCGGACGATGCCGTCGAAGCCGTTGATCGCGACCGACTTGCGCAGCTTGCGGCAGATCGCCGGGTTGGCCTCGAAGGCATAGACCGCGCCGGCCGCGCCGACCCAGAAGGCGCCGAGCAGCGTGTAGTAGCCGAAATTGGCGCCGACATCCGCGAAGCGCATGCCGGGCTTGACCTCGGCCTGCACCACGGCCTCGATCCAAGGCTCCCAGCGCCCTTCCAGCATCAGGTGGGAGCAGATCCCGACATCGCGTGTATCGACATAGATGCGATGGCCCGTGTGCAGGCGTGTCAACGCTTCGTGATCGCCGAGATAGATGGTCTGGCTGTTCTGCAGGCGCAGGAGATCCGCCTGCATGCGCGCCAGCTGCGCGTGCATGGCGGAGATGTGACCTTCGAAGGCGGCCTGCTGCGCAGCGAGGCGCGCCTGCAGCATGGCGGCGAGGTCTGCGGGCTCGGGGACAGGCGGCATCGATGTTTCCCGGGACCGTCGCGCAGGCGGCGGCACTATCGCCGGCGAGTTTCACTGATTAGGAGAGTCCTGTGAAGCGCGCGCAACCGGCGCCGCTGCCGCGCTGATGGTCTGTGCCCGAAATGGCCGGATCGAAGGGGCGAAGCGCTGGAAGGACCCTCGCTTGATCCTCCATGCCGATCTTCTCGACGATGCGTCGCTGCTTGAGGCGGACGTCTGCGTCATCGGCGGCGGTCCGGTCGGCCTGATGCTGGCGCTGCGGCTGATCGAAGCCGGACAACGGGTGCTGCTGGTCGAGAGCGGCGAAGACTGGGACGACGCCCGCTGCCAAGACCTGAACGTCGGCAGCTCGGAAGGGCTCTGGGCCGGCAACCTGCGCGACATCCGGCTCCGGCGGCTCGGCGGCACCATGCATGCCTGGGGCGGCAACAGCCGGCCACTCGATCCTGAGGACCTCGTCGTTCGGCCCTGGATGGCGCGCTCGGGCTGGCCGATCGGCTGGGAGGAGCTGCTGCCCCATCTTCGCGCGGCGCATGACGCCCTCGACCTCGGGCCCTGGTGCTACGCGCCCGCCGAGCCGGCCCTGTGGCCCGACCCGGATTTCGAGGAGATCCTGTTCCGCCTCAGCCCCGACCTGCCGGGCCCGACTGCGGCCTATCGCGGCGAATTCGCCGCGCTGCACCGGGTCACGCTCGACCGCGCGACCGGGCTGACGGTGCTGCTCGGTGCGACCGTGCGGCACCTGCCGCGCAGCCCGAACGGCCTTGCCGTCGTTGCGGCGGAGGCGATGACCTTCCGTGGCAAGGCGCTGCGCCTGCGGGCCCGCGGCTACGTGCTCGCCTGCGGCGGGATTGAGGCGCCGCGCCTGCTCCTCGCATCCGGCATCACCGGCGGCACGGGCGATGCCGCCGTCGGCGCCTGCTTCATGGAGCATCCGCACGGCCTCGCGGGCCTGTTGCTGGCGCCGCGGCAGATACCGTTGCGGCCGTTCTCGCCGGGGCTGCTCGATGCGGGGGTCGCGGTGCAGCATCGCTGGCGGTTGCGTCCGGAGGTGCAGGCGCGGGAGGCGCTGTTGAACCTCTCTTTCCAGCTCGTCGCCGCGGAGATGCTGCCGAGCGAGGACGACAAATACGCCGCCGCGTTCGCGGCGCTCGAA
The DNA here is from genome assembly GCA_027489135.1 of Acetobacteraceae bacterium. GTDB lineage: Bacteria > Pseudomonadota > Alphaproteobacteria > Acetobacterales > Acetobacteraceae > JAIEOP01. Next base: position 1,542 of record JAIYAI010000428.1, on the reverse strand, counting down.
GCCACCGTGCCCGATCCCGCGGGCTGGCGCCGCTACTACGTCACCTTTCTCTCGGAGCAGGAGCCGCGGCCGGAGAGCTGTGTCACGCTCGGGCCGGGGACCGACTTCTTCGGCATGCCGCAGGCGCGGCTCGTGTGGCGGCTGTCGGCGCGGGACGGGTGCACCGTGCAGCGCGCCACGCGGCTGTTGGCCCGCGGCATCTTCGGTGGCTCCGGCTTCCGGTTCCACGACCGTGTGCCGGACAGCCTGGAGGCCTGGCCGATCGGCTGGGGCGCGCACCACATGGGCACGACGCGCATGGGCGAGGATCCGGCGCATGCGGTGCTGGACCGCGACGCCCGTGTGCACGGGCTCGAGAACCTGTTCGTCGCGGGCAGCTCGGTCTTCCCGACCGCCGGCATGGCCAACCCGATGCTGACCGCGCTCGCGCTGGCGCTCCGGCTTGGCGACCACCTGGCGGACCGCCTGCCAGGGATGGCCATGGTGCCCGAGCCGGCGGGGCCGTCACGCCGCGCCTGGGCATGACCCGCGCTGCCGGGAGCGCCGCGTCCCGGCACAGGCCCGCAGGGCCTCGGCGCCAGGAGCACATTGTCGGCGAACGTGTCCGCAATCGCGGTCCCGGTCGCCGATACCCCTACCGCGCCGCACGGCGCCCGCTACCCCCCCCGCGCCCGCGCCGCTTCTCCGGATCGTAGCCGCCGCCCCCCGGTCCGAGCGGCTTCGGCTTCCAGTCCTGGCGTTCCTTGCGCGAGGGCGTGCCGGCCGCGGGCTTGCGCGGTACCGCATCCTGCAGCGACCGGCCGGCAAGGTTCGGCTCCAGCCCGAGTTCGAGCGATTCGAGGCGCTTGATCTCGTCGCGGAGGCGCGCCGCGTCCTCGAATTCCAGGTCCGCGGCGGCGGCGCGCATGCGCTTCTCCAGCTCCGCGATCGTGGCGCGCAGGTCCTTGCCGACGAACTCCGCGGCGCTGCCCTCGCCCTCCACAGCCTCCACCGTGACGTAGTCCTGCTCGTAGACCGATTGCAGCACGTCGGAGATGTCGCGGCGGATGGTCTGCGGCGTGATGCCGTGTTCCTCGTTCCACGCGATCTGCTTGGCGCGGCGCCGCGCCGTCTCGTCCAGCGCGCGGTTCAGGCTGTCGGTCATGACATCGGCGTAGAGGATGACCCGCCCCTCGGCGTTGCGCGCGGCACGGCCGATGGTCTGCACCAGGGAGGTGGTGCTGCGCAGGAAGCCTTCCTTGTCGGCGTCCAGGATCGCCACCAGCACGCATTCCGGGATGTCTAGGCCCTCGCGCAGCAGGTTGATGCCGACGAGCACGTCGAAGACGCCCTTGCGGAGATCGCGGATGATCTCGATGCGCTCCAGCGTGTCGACGTCCGAATGCAGGTAGCGCACGCGGATGCCGGCCTCGGTCATGTAGTCCGTCAGGTCCTCGGCCATGCGCTTGGTCAGCGTCGTCACCAGCACGCGCCCGCCCTGCTGCGCGACGCTGCGGCATTCGGCCAGCAAATCGTCCACCTGCCCCTCGACGGGGCGGATCT
>JAIYAI010000654.1 GCA_027489135.1 Acetobacteraceae bacterium | reverse complement strand
TGGTGCCCTTGCGGTTGAAATCGCCCTCCAGCCCGTGGCCGATGGCCTCGTGCAGCAGGATGCCTGGCCAGCCTGAGCCCAGAACCACCTCCATCTCCCCGGCCGGGGCGGGGACGCTCTCGAGGTTGACCAGCGCCTGGCGCAGCGCCTCCTCGACCGCGGCCTTCCAGGTCGCCTCGTCCAGGATGCGGTCGTAGCCGAAGCGGCCGCCGAGGCCGGTGCTTCCGGTCTCCCGCCGCCCATCCTGTTCGACCACGATCGCGACGTTGAGCCGCACCAGCGGCCGGATATCGGCGACCTCGCGGCCATCGGCGCGGAGGATGCGTACCGCCTGCCATTCGCCGTGGATCGAGGCGGAGACCTGGCGCACCCGCGGGTCGCGGCCGCGGGCATAGGCGTCGATCTCGCCGAGCAGGGCGGTCTTGGCGGCGAATTCCATCCCCGAAAGCGGGTTGGCGTCGCCGTAGAGCTTCGCATTGGTGGCGCGCGGCGCGACGTCGAGCGTGCCGGACCGGCCCTGCCGGACGGCCTTCACGGTCTCGGCCGCTCGCTTCAGCGCGGCCTCGGAGACCTCGCCGGCATGGGCGTAGCCGGCGGCCTCGCCGAGCACGGCGCGCAGGCCGAAGCCCTTCGTGGCATCGAAGCTCGCGCTCCGGATGCGGCCGTCGTCGAGCGAGATGCCTTCGCTCTCGCGGTATTCGAGGAATAGCTCGCCGTCCTCCGCGCCGGACAGCGCGTCGTGCAGCACGGCCTCTGCCGCGGCGCGGTCGAGATCCGCGAAGAAGAGACGGTCGGTGAGGGCGTCGGGGGTATCGAGTGGCATGGGGCCTCCTGCCCGGGAGAGATGGGACAGTCCGCGGAGCTTTGACAGGGGCGACCGCGCTAGAGCGTGATCGCCGGAGGTGGAATCACCGAAGGCGTGAATCACGCGACAAACCAGGAGCATAGACCATGTTCCGCGCTTCTGTGCGCGCGGATCATGGTCTAGCCCGGCGCGAGCCGGTCGGCCGGGAAGCGCAGCACCGCCGTGGTGCCGGCGCCGGGCGCGCTTTCCAGGGTGAGCTCCCCCCCCTGCGCCGCGGCCAGCGCGCGGGACAGGTAGAGACCGAGGCCGGAGCCCTGGAAGCGGCGCGACAGCGCGTTGTCGAGCTGGGTGAAGGGCTCGAAGGCGCGTGGGATCTCCTCGGTCGGCATGCCGATCCCGGTATCGGTCACGCGCAGTACGAGCCCGCCCTGCAGCGACCGCGCGGCGGAGAGGGTGACGGTGCCGCCCTCGGGCGTGAATTTCACCGCATTGGTCAGCAGGTTCAGCAGCACCTGGCGCAGCCGGAGCTCGTCGGCCCGCAGCTTCGGCAGCTGCGGCTCCAGCACGGTGCGCAGCGCGACGCCGGCGCCCGCCGCGGTGGCCCCCATCACCCGCATCGTGTCCTCGGCGATCCGCGGCACATCGATCAGCGCCTCGGTCACCTGGAAGCCGGTGGTCTCCGACCGGGTGACGTCGAGGATGTCGTCGATCAGGGAGAGCAGGTGCCGTCCCGCGTCGTGGATGGCACGCAGGAAATCGGGCTCGGACTTGCCCGGCGGCATGGCCAGAAGCGCCTCGGAGAAGCCGATGACGGCGTTGAGCGGCGTGCGCAGCTCGTGGCTCATCGTCGCCAGGAAGCGCGACTTGGCGCGGTTCGCCGCCTCGGCGGCGTCGCGGGCGCGCTCGATCTCCTCCTGCGCGCGGCGCGCGGCAGTGACATCGGTGAAGGTCAGCACCCAGCCGCCGTCGGGCGTGGGGTCTGAGACCGCCTCCAGCACCGTGCCGTCAGGCCGGGTGCGCAGGCTGCGGATGGGCCGGCTGCGGTCGCGCTCGCGGATCGTCCGCGCCACGGCCGTGCCCTCCTCGCCCGGGCCGTACTCGCCCGCGGCCGCGAGCCAGTCGACGAAGGCGGTGAAGGGCTCGCCCGGCGCCACCACTGCCTCGGGCAGGCCGAGGAGCTGGCAGAAGACACGGTTCGCCGTGACCACCCGCCCCGCCGCATCGACCAGCAGGATGCCGTGGCGGATGTTGTCCAGCATCACCTGCTGCGTCGCCGACTGGCGCTTCGCCTCGGCCTCGGCCTCGGCGAGCGCGCTGACGTCGGACATGGTGATGATGAAGCCGCCATCCGGCGTGGGGTCCGAGGTGACCTCGATCACCCCGCCTTCGGGCCGGGGACGGACGTAGTGGTGCGGACGGCGCCGGTCGAGGCCCTTGGCCATGTCGGCGGTGGCGCGGGAGAGCTCGCCGCCGGCGACCTGATCCTCGATCAGCGCGTCGATGCTGCGGCCGGCCTTGAGCGTGCCGGGCGCGTGCCCGCCCAGTGCCTCGGCCAGCGCATTCGCGGCGACCAGGCAACCGTCCGGGCCGTAGAGGACGATGCCGTGCCGCATGTTGTCGAGCATGACCTGCAGCACGTCGGCGCGATGCGAGGCCTCGGCCTGCGCCTCGACCAGCTCGGTCACGTCGGAATGGCTGATGACGAAGCCGCCATCGGGGGTAGGGTCGGAGCGGACCTCCATCACCCGCCCGTTCGGCACGTGCCGCTGGTAGTGATGCGGGACGCTGCGGTCGAGCGCGATCACCTCGGCGCAGATGCGCTCCGCCTCCGCGCCGGTGCCGAACATGCCGAGGCGCAGCTGCTCGCGCACCAGCGTGTCGAACTCCAGACCGATCCGCTCGTCGAGCGGCGGCAGGCCGTGGCCCGGCGCGGCAAGGCGGTTGGCGAGGACGAGGCGCCGGTCCGGGCCATAGAGGGCGATGCCGTGGCGGATGCCGTCGAGCGTGCCCTGCAGCTGCGCGGCGCGGCGGCGGGCCGCCTCCTCGGCCTCGGCGCGGGCGGTGATGTCGGACCAGGTGATGACGAAGCCGCCATCGGGCATGGGCGTGCTGTCGGATTCGACGATCCGCCCATCCGGCAGGACGCGTACGCCGGCCTGGTGCTGGCTGCGATCGAGGGTCTTGAGCAGGTTGAGGTAGGCCAGGGCCGCCTCGCCCTGGCCGAAGACGCCCGCGGCGTGCTGCCGCTCGAGCAGCAGTTCCATGGGCTGGCCGATCTCGAGCTGCCCGGGCGGCAGGCCGGAGAGCGAGTTGGCCAGTGCGTTGGCCAGCTTCAGGCGCTGGTCCGCGCCATAGAGCGCGATGCCGTGGCGCATCGTGTCGAGCGTCGCCTGCAGCATCGCCGCGCGCTGCCGCGCCTCCGCCTCCGCCTTGGCCAGCGCCGTGATGTCGATATGGCTGACAATGAAGCCGCCATCGGGCAGCGGGTCGGAATGGATCTCGATCACGCGGCCGTCCGGCGTGCCGCGCACACGGGTGGAGGGAACGCCGCGATCGGCGGAGAGGCCGCGGGCGATGATCGCCTCGCTCTCCGGTCCCGGCGGAAGGGCGCCTGCGGGAATCATCTCCCGCATGATGTCGTCGAGCAGCCGCCCCGGCGCCACGGCGCCCGGGGCATGCCCGGCCAGCTCCCCCGCAAGACGGTTGGTGGTGCGGATCCGCCGGTCCGGGCCGTAGACGATGATGCCCTGGCGCAGGTGGTCGATGGTGGTCTGCAGCAGCTCCGCCCGGTCGCGCGCCTCCGCTTCGGCGCGGGCGCGGGCGGTGACGTCGCTGTAGGTGACGACGAAGCCGCCATCCGGGGTTGGGTCGGAGACCACCTCCAGCACGATCCCGTCGGGGCGGGCGCGGCGATAGGATTGCGGCCGGCCGTAGTCCCGCGCGCGCACGCTGCGCCGGGCCTCCCGCGCCTCCGGCGCCTCGGCGACGAACTCGGCATTGGCCATCTGGTCCGCGACCAGCTCCTCGAAGTGCCGGCCCGGACGGAGCTGCTCCGGCGTCAGGCCGGTGAATCGGGCGGCCAGGGCATTCGCCGTGACGAGCCGGTAGTCGCGGTCGAACAGCGCGATACCGTGGCGCATGCTGTCCAGCATCACCTGCAGCAGCGCCGCGCGTTCCCGCGCCGCCGCTTCCGCCTGATCGAGCTGGGTGATGTCGGTCAGCACCACCACCGTCCCGCCATCCGGCAGCGGCGCGTAGCGGACATCCAGCACGGTGCCATTCGGCCGCAGGTGCCGACGGCGGCCGGCGGCCTCGCTCGCGGCGAGATCGCGATGCGCCGGGTTCTCGCCGGCCTCGCCATATTCGCCGAGGGCGGCGCGGCGGCGGATCAGGTCGCGCCGGTGCTCGCCGATCAACACCGGGCTATCGGCCAACAGCGCCTGGTAGGTCGCGTTGACCATGGTGATGCGCTCGTCGGGCCCGATCACCATCACGCCGTGCGGCAGCGCCGCGAGCACGCCGTCGAGCAGGGCGGCGCGGCGGCGTGCCTCGTCCTCGGCCCGCTTCAGCGGCGTGATGTCGCTGATCTCGACGAGCTGGCCGATGCGGCCGATGGGTCGGCTCTCCACCTGCACCACGGTGCCGTTGGGGCGGGTGCGCTGGAAGCTGTTGGGGATCCCGGGATCGCGCGCGATCGCCTCGGCGACGGTCGACTCGACATCCGGATCGATGAGTTCGCCACGTTCGGCGATGACGCGTGCCACCGCGTCGCGCGTCACTCCGGGGCGGAGCGATCCCGGCGGCAGGCCGATCAGCGCCTCGTAGCGCGGGTTGTTCAGCACCAAATGCCGGTCGCGGTCGTAGAGCGCCACCCCGCCGTCGAGATGCGCCAGCACCGTCTCCAGCATCTGGGCGCGCGCCAGCGCCGCGTCGCCAGCCGCGGCGTGCTCCGTCACGTCGAGGGTGATGGCGCAGAAGCCGCCATCGGCCAGGGGAATGGTGCGGAAGTCGATGACCCGCCCGTCCGCCTCGCGCAGCAGGCGGCGGATCGGGCGCTTGCGGTCGAGGGCGAGGTGCTGCGTGACCTGCGCTTGCGGGTCCCCCGGACCGAGGCGCCCGCGATAGGCGAGGCGCCGGACGATCTCGGCCAGCGGCGCGCCGAGCGGCACCTCCCGGTTCGGGCCGCCGATCACCGCCGCGGCGGGATCGTTGGCGAAGACCAGGCGGTGCGCACCGTCATAGACGCAGATCGGGAAGGGCAGGGCATGCAGCGCGCCGGCCGCGTCGACCGCCAGGCCGTCCGGCGCCTCGGGCGTCATGCCGGGCGCCCGGCGCCGCGCAGCGCGTGCAGCGCGACCAGGGTTGCGGTCAGCACCAGCACCGCCATGGCCTGGTGCAGCGTGCCGAGCGAGACCGGCACCACCAGCAGCAGCGTCGCCACGCCCAGCGCGTATTGCAGCAGTGCCGCGGCGCCGAGGGCGAGGCAGGCGCGCCGCGCCGGGCCCGCCGGCAGGCGGCGCCAGGCCGCGGCCGCCGCGCCGCCTGCCGCGAGCAGCGCGAGGCTCGCCAGGGCGCGGTGGTTGAACTGCACCGCTGCGATGTTCTCTGCCAGGTTGCGCCAGGCGGGTGAGAGGGCGGCATAGCCTTCCGGCACCAGCCGGCCATCCATCAGCGGGAAGGTGTTGTAGTCGAAGCCGGCCCGCATCCCCGCGACGAAGCCGCCCGCCAGCATGGCCAGGATCAGCAGCCCCAGCGTCGCCTGCACGTGCCGGCGCAGCGCCCCGGACCCGGGCAGCGCTTCCGGGGTGGGCCGCCAGAGCCCGAGCGCAGTCCACAACACGGCCCCGTAGAGCACCAGCGCGAGGCCGAGATGGATGACGAGGCGGTAGGGCGAGACCGCGGCGCGGTCGGACTCGAAGCCGGAGGCGACCATGAACCAGCCGACCGCCCCCTGCAGGCCGCCCAGCAGCAGCAGGCCGAGCAGCGGCAGCTTGTACCCGGCCGGAATCCGTCCGCGGACCCAGAACCAGAGCAGCGGCAGGGCGTAGGCGAGGCCGATCAGGCGACCCCAGAGGCGGTGTGCCCATTCGAGCCAGAAGATCTGCTTGAAGCCCTCGATCCCGAAGCCGGCATTGACCAGCGCGTATTGCGGGATGGTGCGGTAGAGGTCGTAGAGCCGCTGCCATTCCGCGTCCGACAGCGGCGGCAGCGTCCCCGAGAGCGGCGCCCATTCCATGATGGACAGGCCCGACCCGGTCAGGCGCGTCGCGCCGCCGAGGGCAACCATGATCCAGATCATCGCCGCCACGCCGAAGAGCCAGAGCGCGAGGGGGCGCCCCAGGCTGCTGCCGGAGGGTCCCGCGGTGCCGACGGAGGGGGCGCCTTGTGCGTCGAAGGGCATGGGCCGCGATATAGAGGTGCGTTGAAATCCTTGCAGCCCGTCGCGTGATTTGGGAAGGGGCGGGATGTCGCCGCCCGGCATCGCGGGCGACGGCTGGACGCCCCCGGGGTGGGCTGCTACCCGCCGCGGCCATGGCTTCCGACCCCGACGCGCCCCTGCCCGCCGCCGGTGCGGCCCCGCGGCGCGCCGGGGCGACGCCCCTGGTTTCCGTCGTCGTGCCGGTGCGGAACGAGGCCCCGAACATCGCGCCCCTGGTGGCCGAGATCGCGGCCGCGCTGGCCGGTAC
>JAIYAI010000750.1 GCA_027489135.1 Acetobacteraceae bacterium | reverse complement strand
TCGTCCAGGCGGAACAGCGGCTGGCCCGGCTCCACCTCCTGGCTCCCGCGGACATAGACCTCGGCGATGCGGCCCGAGGTCTCGGGCAGGATGGGCACGGCGCGGAAGACGGCGCCGGCGGTGGTGGTGGCGGGGTGGAAGAAGAAGACCGCGGTGATGAGCGAGACCGTCAGCATCAGGCAGGTGACGAGGCCCCAACGCAGCTCGAACCACATGGAGTAAAACGTGATCTCGTGGCCGATGCGCTTGCCCTGGCGATAGCGGCGGAACAGGTAGTCCGGCAGCAGGGTGAAGGTCGCGCAGATGAGGAGTTCGAGCATGGCTCAGGCCTCCTTCGCCGCGATGGGGGCTTCGGGCGCGTCGTGCGGCGCGACGGGGGTGTCGTCGTCGCGCAGCGTGTCGCCCTCTCCCGGGGCGAGGCCGGCGGCCTTCTCCGAGGCGCCGGCGATGCGGCGCACGGGGCTCAGGAAATCGGGGATGTCGATCAGCGCGAGCAGCAGCCCGACCACCCAGAACAGGTGAATATGGGTGAACAGCGCCAGCAGGCCGAGCACCGCCACGATCTCGAACTGCAGCTTGTGGGTGCGGTGGGCCATGCGCTCCGGCAGCGTGTGCAGCCGCAGGAAGAACAGCCCGAAGGCCAGCACCATGCCGAGCAGCATGAGGCCGCTGATCACCATCAGCGGGTCCGCGCCATCGGGCCCGGGGAGGAAGGAGGGCAGGTCGTGCGGCGCGGCGGGGTTTCGGGCGGGGTCGGCCATGCGCGGATCCGGGTCGATGCAGGGGCGTGACCCTATCGCGGGGGATGCAGCTCCGACAGGGGCGGACGGGCGCGGGTTGAAGCGACGGGAATGCCCTCGTTATCGTCCAGGCATGCGAAAGCCGCAGATGGCCAGGCCGGACGGGCAACACCCAGTGTCCATCGGCATCCCCGCCGACCGGACGGACCGGCCCGCGCGGGGCGTTGAGGCGCCAAGGTGCTGGAGCGCGCATCTGCAGGAAGGGCTGCGCCGGGCCGGAGCGGGAGAGCGCGCGACCGCCGAGGCGATCGCGGTCGCCTTCGTTCTCCGGCAGGAGGGTCGCTGGTGATTGGCCGCCGCCGCCACGCTGCGTCCTGCATGACCATGGTGGATCGGGTCGGACCGATGGTGGTGTCGTCGCGACGAGGCCTGCTGGCGGCCTGCGGGCTCGGGAAAGTCGCCGGAGTGGTCGGCATGCCGCGCCTGGCAAACGCGCAGATCATGCCCCTCGCGACGCCACCGATGCTGGACCTGCCCCGCCATGTCTTTGTCGGCGCCCTGGTCCGCCTTCAGAACCCGGGAGACCGCACCTGGCGTGGTCTGCGGAGACAGTATTTCGGCAGCGATTCTCAGCAGGCCGCGCCCGACGGGCTCCTGCCAAACGACCTGGATGATCCGACGGAGCGGCCATCACCCATCCATCAACGGGTGATGGCTGCGGCCACGCGCATCCTGGCGCCTCCGGATCCCGCTCTCCACCCGCATGCCCGGCCGCGGCCGCAACTGCAGACAGGCGACAAACCGATGACGCAACAGGAGCTTCTGGATGCGCTCCGCGTCACCATCCAGTTCTATATCCGCGACGCCAGCCAGGACCTGATGTTCGCGCCTTCGGCCCGCGTGGCCACCGTGGTGCTGACGGAGATCGTGCTTTACCAAGGTCGGGCATTGGAGCCGACGCTCTGGCCCAGCGGCCCGATCGTCTCGGTCGAGACCGTGGTGCGGGCGAACGCGACGGAGTGGCTGTTCGCCAAGCTGGATGCGGCGGTCGAGCGGGCATTGGCGCGCCTGGTTCCACTCTGAACACAGGTCGCGTCCCCGGCGCGACGACGACGCGAACTCACGCCGCCGAGGGCACGCTCGCCGCCAGGGGATCGAGCAGCGCCTCGATCATCGCCGGCTCCTCCCAGGCCAGCGCCACCGTCACCACCGTGACGCGCGGCCGGAACTCGGGGGGGATGCGGACATAGTCCTTGCGCGTCGTCACCAGGATCGCCCGCAGCGTCTCCGCCTCCGCCAGCAGGTCGCGCAGGTCGCCGGCATCGTAGGGGTAGTGGTCGGCATAGGCCTGGCGCCCGGCCAGCACCGCACCGGCCTGCTGCAGCGTGGCGAAGAACTTGCGGGGATTGGCGATGCCGCAGAAGGCCAGCACCGGCTGCCCCGCCAGCATCTCCGCCTCCGGCCCCGGCGCCAGGGTCGCGCGCAGCACCGGCATCGCCTCCGGCAACTGCGCCAGCGCGCCGGTCTCGTCCTCGCCGATCAGCACCGCCGCCTGGGCGCGCCGCGCCGCCGCCTGCACCGGTTCGCGCAGCGGCCCCGCCGGGATCATCCGGCCATTGCCGAAGCCGTAGGAGCCGTCGATCACCAGCAGCGACAGGTCCTTCTCCAGGGTCGGATTCTGCAGGCCGTCATCCATGACGATGGCCTGGGCGCCGACGGCGACGGCAGCCCGCGCGCCGGCCCCACGGTCGGCGGAGATCCAGGCCGGGCGCTCCACCGCCAGCAGCAGCGCCTCGTCCCCGACATCCGTGCTGGTATGCGCCACGGGATCGACGCGGGTCGGACCCTTCAGCTTCCCGCCATAGCCGCGCAGCAGGTAGTGCACGGCCACCCCGCGCTGCGCCAGGCGCTGCCCGAGGTCGAGCGCGAGGGTCGTCTTCCCCGCGCCGCCCGCCGTGGCATTGCCGCAGCAGATCACCGGCACCGGCGCGTGCCAGCCGGGCCGGCGCATGCGCTGCGCGGTCGCAATGCCATAGGCGGCGGCGACAGGGGAAAGCAGCCGGGGCCAGAGCCCGGCACCATCCCCGGTCCAGAAGGCGGGGGCGCGCATCATCTCGCCGCGTCACATCCTTTCGGGAGTCGGCTATCGAACAGTCGATCCGCCCGCCGAGACCTTAGCGTCCCACCCTGGTCCCGTCAGGCGTAACCATTCGTCGGCGGGAAGGCTGCCGGCGACACTGGCCCGGAGGGCGGCAGCAGTGCCAGCAGCCCCGCGGCGATCCGGCCCGGCAGCCCGGCCTCGGTCGCCACGGCGGCCCGGCCGGCCTCGGAGAGCCGTGCCGCTTCCGCCGGATTTCCTAGCACGCCGATCGCCGCAGAGGCCAGCGCCGCGGCATCGGCCAGGGGGACCAGCGCGCCTGCCCGGCGGAGCAGGGCGACGGGTTCGGCGAAATTCCAGGTATGCGGGCCGAGCAGGATCGGGCAGCCAAGGCGCGCCGGTTCCAGCGGATTCTGCCCGCCATGCGGCACCAGCGACCCACCGACCAGGGCCGCGCCGGCGATCCTGTAGAACAGGCCGAGTTCTCCGAGGGTATCGGCGATGTAGAGCGTGGTCTCCGGCCCCGGCAGCGCGCCGGCGGCGCGGCGGGCGGGGGAGAATGCCGCGGTCTCGGCCGCGATGGCCGGGCCGCGCTCCGGATGGCGCGGCGCGATCACCGCCAGCAGGCCCGGCAACGCCGCGGCCATGGCGGGGAGCGCGGCGGCGACCATGGCCTCCTCCCCCGGATGGGT
>JAIYAI010000585.1 GCA_027489135.1 Acetobacteraceae bacterium | reverse complement strand
GTCGCCCTCGATCAGCCGCTTGAATCGCGCGGGGTGCACCGGCCAGCGGGCGCGCCAGACGAAGCTGGTGATGCCGAATTCCTCGGATTCCGGCAGGTGCGCGCCTTCCAGGGCCTTCGCCCAGCCGGCCGCGGCGCTGGCCCGGGCGAAGTCGAAGCGGCCGGTGTCCAGGATGTGCCGCAGCGGCACCTGACCATGGCTGGCCGAGAGGATCTCGGCCTCTGGGTTGAAGGTGGCGATGATGCCGGCAAGCCGCTCGAGCTCGGCAGGCGGCACCATGTCCGCCTTGTTCAGCACGATGGTGTCGGCGAACTCGATCTGCTCGACCAGCAGGTCGACCAGCATGCGGTCGTCCTCCTCGCCGACGGCGAGGCCGCGGCGGGCCAGGCTGTCACTGCTGCCGTAGTCGCGCAGGAAGGCCTGGGCATCGACGACGGTGACCATGCTGTCGAGGCGCGCGACGTCGTTCAGGCTGAAGCCATCCTCCGTGCGGAAGTCGAAGGTGGCGGCGACGGGCATGGGCTCGGAGACGCCGGTGCTCTCGATCAGCAGCGCGTCGAAGCGGCCCTCCTTCGCCAGGGCCGCGACCTCCTTCATCACGTCCTCGCGCAGCGTGCAGCAGATGCAGCCGTTCGACATCTCGACCAGCTTCTCCTCGGTGCGGGAGAGGGTGCCGGCGTTACCGACCAGGGCAGCGTCGATGTTCACCTCCGACATGTCGTTGACGATGACGGCGACGCGCTTGCCCTCGCGGTTTCCGAGGACATGGTTGAGCAGCGTCGTCTTGCCGGCGCCGAGGAAGCCCGACAGCACGGTGACGGGCAGGCGAGCCGGTGCGTTCATGGCGCAGGCACCCCGGGGCTGGGAATGCGGCCCGGTTCGTCGAGGCAGAGCAGGAGGCGCGCGCGGTTGCCCGGCCCCGCCGGCGGGGAGCGATGGATGCAGCCCCAGCCCGCATTGCCCGGATGCCCCTCGCCCTTGAGGATGGCGACGGCGCCGGTCGGGATGGCGCCGCGCAGCAGGCCGTCCGGCCCGCCGTTCAGGCCGCGCGCCGTGTCCCTGCCGCCGCCGAGGGCGAGCCATTCGGTGCCCGGGCCGCGATAGGTCGTCAGCAGGCGCAGCCCCACGGCGTCGGCGTGCCATCGGTGGCAGGCGGGGCCGGTGATCGCCTCCAGTCTGATGCCGACGGTCTCCGTTCGGATCAGCCCCGCGAAGATCGTGGCGAGCCGTTCGATGTCCATGAGCAGGTCGACGGTCGCCGGAGCCGGCAGGGCCGCGGCGATGGCGTCCACGGCTTCGGCCGGTGGGGCCTCCGCCACGCAGCAGAAGGGGGCGTGCCGCAGCAGCGTTGCGAGGCCGCTTGTGACGCCGCCCGGTAGTGGGCGGTGCCAGATGGCGAGGTTGATGGCGGGGCGCAGTGCCTCGAACAGCACCATCGGGTCGGCGGCGGCGGCGGCCACGCCGCGCTCTGGCTCCAACGGCGGGATTGCGGGCAGGAGGGGTGGCGGCAGCGGCAGGGTCTCGATCATGCGGAAGTCCATCGCGGCACCCCTTCGGTGATGTTATGTTATAACATAACTTCACTGGCATATGGCAAGGCGGTGCGCACGGCGATTCAGGCCTCGGCGGGTTCGGGCGCCGGCGCCTTCTTCCGCTTCTCCCGTCCCGCCGCGGCGAAGGGCGCGACGAGGTCGGCGACGTGCCCGATCTCCGACAGGCGCAGCCCGTCCAGCGCCGCCGGCCGGCCGGCCCCCCGCGCCACGCGCCGCGGCAGCACCGCGGCAGCGAAGCCGAGCTTCTGCGCCTCCCGCAGCCGCGCCTCGGCCTGGGCGACCTGTCGCACCTCGCCCGACAGGCCGATCTCCCCGAAATAGACGCATTCAGATTCGGTCGGGCGGTCCGTCGCGGCGGAGACCAGCGCGGCGGCGACGGCGAGGTCCGCCGCCGGTTCGTTGATGCGCAGGCCGCCGGCGATGTTGAGATAGACATCGTTCATGCCGAGCGTCATGCCGCAGCGCGCCTCCAGCACCGCCAGCAGCATGGATAACCGCCCGGAATCCCAGCCCACCACCTGGCGCCGCGGCGATCCCCCGGCGGAGGGCGCGAGCAGCGCCTGCACCTCGACCAGCACCGGCCGCGTGCCTTCCAGCCCGGCGAAGACCGCCGATCCCGCGATGTTGCCGCGCCGCTCCGCGAGGAAGAGGGCGGAGGGATTCGCCACCTCCACCAGGCCGCGCTCGGTCATCTCGAAGACACCGATCTCGTCGGTGGCGCCGAAGCGGTTCTTCACGGCGCGCAGGATGCGGAACTGGTGGCCGCGGTCGCCCTCGAAGTACAGCGTCGCATCGACCATGTGCTCCAGCACGCGGGGGCCGGCCAGAGTGCCTTCCTTCGTCACATGCCCGATCAGCACCACCGCGAAGCCGCGGGTCTTGGCCATGCGGATGAGCTCGGCGGCGCAGGTGCGGACCTGGGCGACGGTGCCGGGCGCGCTGTCCAGCGCATCGAGCCAGAGGGTCTGGATGGAATCGATGACGACCAGCGCCGCGTCCTTCTCATCCTCCAACGAGGCCGCGATGTCGCGCAGCGCGGTGGCGGCGGCGAGGCCGAGGGGTGCGTCCGAGAGGCCGAGGCGCTGGGCGCGCAGGCGCACCTGCTCGATCGCCTCCTCGCCGCTGACATAGAGCACGCGCTTGCCTGCGGCGGCGACACGCGCCGCGGCCTGCAGCAGGATGGTGGACTTGCCGATGCCGGGATCGCCGCCGACCAGCACCGCCGAGGCGGGGACGATGCCGCCGCCGAGCACGCGGTCCAGTTCCGCGATACCCGTGGGGATGCGCGCCGGCGGGGCGGAGGTGCCGGAGAGGCCGACGAAGCTGATGCGGCGCCCGCCGGCGGCGCCGCGGGATGGGCCGGCGGGGCGGGGATCGGCCGCTTCCTCGACCAGGGTGTTCCAGGCGGAGCAGCCCTCGCACTTGCCCATCCACTTGGGGTGGACGGCGCCGCAGGACTGGCAGACGAAGCGGGCGCGGTCCTTGGCCATGCTGGGTCCCGAAGGGTGTGCACGAAACGTGAACGACGATGTAGCCCGGCCGTCGTGCCGGTCCAAGCGGAAAGCGGGGCCCCCGTGAGCGCGGCGGATACGATCTTCGCGCTGGCCAGCGGCGCCGGGCGGGCGGCGATCGCGGTGATGCGGCTCTCGGGCCCCGGGGCGGGCGCGGTGCTGACGGCGCTGGCGGGGCGGTTGCCGACGCCGCGCATGGCCTCGCTGCGCCGCCTGCGGGACCCGCGCGACGGCGACCTGCTGGACGAGGCGCTGGTGCTCTGGATGCCCGGCCCTGCCAGCTATACGGGCGAGGATTCGGCGGAGCTCCACCTGCATGGCGGCCGCGCCGTGGTGGCGGCGGTGGCCGACGCCCTGGTCGCCGCCGGCGCGCGGCCCGCTGAGCCCGGGGAGTTCACCCGCCGCGCCTTCCTGCATGGTCGCCTGGACCTGACCGCCGCCGAGGGCATCGCCGACCTGATCGAGGCCGAGACCGCAGCGCAGCGACGCCAGGCACTGCGCCAGGCCGGCGGCGCGCTGGGCACGCTCTATGCCGGCTGGGCGGAGCAGCTTACCCGGCTGCTGGCGCGGCAGGAGGCCTTCATCGAGTTCGAGGAGGAGGACCTGCCGGACGACCTCGACGCCCGTGTGGCGGAGGAGGCTGCAGGGCTGCGGGCCGAGATGGCGGCGCACCTGGCCGATGGCGCGCGGAGCGAGCGACTGCGCGAGGGTCTCTGCTTCGCCATCCTGGGCGCGCCCAATGTGGGCAAGTCCTCCCTGCTGAACGCGCTGGCGGGGCGGGAGGCGGCAATCGTCTCCGCGCGGGCGGGGACGACCCGGGACGTGGTGGAGGTGGTGCTGGACCTCGGCGGGGTGCCGGTGACGCTGGCCGACACGGCGGGGCTGCGCGAGAGCGCGGACGAGATCGAGCAGGAGGGTATCCGCCGCGCGCTGCGCCGGGCGGAGGAGGCGGAGATGGTGATCGCCGTCTTCGCCGCGGATGCGCCGCCCGATCCGGCGACCCTGGCGCTGCTGGGGCCGGAGACGCTGGTGGTGGTGAACAAGTGCGACCTGGCCCCTGCCCCGTCGGCGATCGCCGACAGGGTGCCGCTGGCGGTCGCTGCGCGCACCGGCGCGGGGCTGGAGGCGTTGCGGGCACGGCTGGCAGAGGCCGCCGCGCTGCGGGCCGGCCTGACCGCCGCCGCGGGGCTGACCCGACCCCGCCACGCGCCGCAGGCTGCTGGACATGGCGATGCACGAGGTGCCGCCGGCCCAGGTGATGCGCGCCGCGGCCGAGATCGGGCTGCCGCCGGCCGATGAACTGGCGCAGGTACCGGAGGAGGATCTCGCCTTCGCCGTCGATCTCGCCATGCATCACGCGGCGCCGGGGCGGGCGCGGCCGCTCGACCAGGTGGTGCGGCGGGCGGCCCGGCGCGCGACGGCCGAGGCGCTGCTGGTGCTGCGCGGGCTGGAGACGTCCTGGTTCTCGGTCTTCCGCGTGCTGGGGCCGCATCCGGAGGCCGGGCTGCTGGTCGAGGATGCGATGGGCGGCGGCGAGGCCTGGGTGCTGGACGGCGTGCTGGAAGGGTTTGTGGACCCGGACAGGCTCTTCGCGGCGCGGCTCGGCCGGGTGCAGGGCTTCTGCATGACCAGCGGCGTGGTGGCGGGGCTCGACGCGGCGATGCTGGATGGGTTGCGGCAGGCGGCCGCGTCCAGCGGGATCGCGCCGGCGGAGATGATGGCGAATCCGCGTGTCGCGACGCTGGCCTGGAAGCAGGCGGTCGGGCTTGGCGTGCGGGAGTTGCTCGGCCGGCGCTGACTCCAGGGGCCCGGGTCGTCTATAGGGCGCCCCATGCTGGACGAGCGGTGGGATGTCGTGGTGGTCGGCGGCGGTCATGCCGGCGCGGAGGCGGCCGCCGCCGCGGCGCGCTGCGGCGCGCGCACCCTGCTGCTGACCCACCGGATCGAGACCATCGGCGAGATGTCCTGCAACCCCGCCGTGGGCGGGATCGGCAAGGGGCATCTGGTGCGGGAGGTCGACGCGCTGGACGGCATCATTGCCCGCGCTGCCGACGCCGCCGGCATCCACTTCAAGCTGCTGAACCGGAGCAAGGGGCCGGCCGTGCGCGGGCCGCGGGCGCAGGCGGACCGCGCGCTGTTCCGCACCGCGGTGCAGGCGCTGCTGCGGGCGACGCCGGGTCTGGAGATGCGCGGGGAGCCGGTGGAGGATCTGATCCTCGGCGGCGATGGCGCCGTGGCGGGCGTGGTGACGGCCGCGGGTAAGCGGATCGGCGCGGGCGCGGTGGTGATCACCACCGGCACCTTCCTGCGGGGCGAGATCCATATCGGCGACCGGCGTACCCCGGCGGGCCGCGTGGGCGAGGCGCCGGCGATCGGGCTGGCGCTGACCCTGGAGCGCCTCGGCCTGCCGTTGGCCCGGCTGAAGACAGGGACGCCGCCGCGCCTGGATGGGCGCACCATCGACTGGGCGGCGCTGGAGCCGCAGCACGGGGACGACCCGCCCGAGCCGCTCTCCTGGATGACGGAGCGGATCACCAACCGGCAGGTCGCCTGCGCCATCACCTACACGAACGCCGCGACCCACGAGCTGATCCGGGCGAACCTGCACCACAGCGCGGTCTATGGCGGGGGTATCTCGGGCGTCGGGCCGCGCTACTGCCCCTCCATCGAGGACAAGGTGGTGCGCTTTGCCGACAAGATGCGGCACCAGATCTTCCTCGAGCGCGAGGGGCTCGACGACGACACCGTCTATCCGAACGGCATCTCGACCAGCCTGGCGGAGCCGGTGCAGGCGGCGGTGGTCGCCAGCCTCCCTGGCCTGGAGCGGGCGGTGATCCTGCGGCCCGGCTATGCGATCGAGTACGACCATGTCGACCCGCGTGCCCTGCGCCCGACGTTGGAGGTGCGGGCGGCACCGCGGCTGTTCCTGGCGGGGCAGATCAACGGCACCACAGGCTACGAGGAAGCGGCGGCGCAGGGCGTCATGGCCGGCGTGAACGCCGCCGCCCGGGCGGGGGGGACCGCTGCGCCGGACCGCGTTCTGAGTCGGGGCGAGGCCTATATCGGTGTGCTGGTCGATGATCTGGTGCTGCAGGGGGTGACGGAGCCCTATCGCATGCTGACGGCGCGGTCCGAACACCGCCTGGCGCTGCGGGCGGACAATGCCGGGCTGCGGCTGACGGAGACGGGCATCGCCTGGGGCTGCGTTGGGGCGGAGCGCGCGGCGGCCCATCGCACCTTCGCCGCCACCGTGGCGGAGGCCGAAGCTCGGGCGCGTCAGGACCAGGCCACCCCAACCGCCTTCGCCGCCGCGGGCGCGCCGGTGAACCACGACGGCCGCCGCCGCTCCGCCTTCGAGGCGCTGGGCCTACCCGGCCTGCCGGAGGACGGTGTGGCGACCCTCTTCCCCTGGCTCCGCGACCTGCCGCCCCGCGTGCTGGCCGAACTCCGCGCCCGCGCCCTCTACGCCCCCTATGTCGAGCGACAGGCCGCGGAACTGCGTGTTCTGGAACGGGAAGAGCGCCTCCCCATCCCCGACGACCTCGACTTCGCCGCCATCCCGGGCCTCTCGCTCGAGATGCGCCAGCGCCTGGACCGCGCCCGCCCCGCCACCCTGGGCAGCGCAGGGCGCCTCGCCGGCGTCACCCCTGCGGCCATCGCCGCCCTCGCGGTCCACCTCCGCACCCGCGAGCCCCGTTTCACGTGAAACAGGAACTCGAAGTCGAGGCATTCGGTGTTTCACGTGAAACCGAGCAGCGCCTGCGGGATTATCTCGCGTTGCTCCGCCGGTGGAACACCCGCATCAACCTGGTCGCCGATGCGCCGGAAGAGGCGCAATGGCAGCGCCACGTGCTCGACTGCCTGCAGCTTGCTCCCCTCACACAGGACGCCCCCGACGGACCCATTGTGGATCTCGGCGCCGGCGCCGGCCTACCCGGCCTGATCCTCGCCATCGCAAGCGGACGCGAGACGCACCTGATCGAGTCCGATCGCCGCAAGGCCGCCTTCCTGACCGACGCCGCCGCCCAGCTTCACCTGCCGCATGTCCGTGTCCACGCCACCCGCATCGAAGCCGCGACGCCACCGCCCGCCGCGATCCTGACCGCCCGCGCCCTCGCCCCTCTCACCGCACTCCTCCCCCACGCCCATCGCCTCCTTGCCCCCAACGGCATCGCCCTCTTCCCCAAGGGCCGCACCGCGGAGGACGAATTGACCGCCACCGCCCCCGCATGGACCATGTGCGTCGAGCGCGTCCCGAGTCGGACCGACTCGTCCGCCACCATCCTCCGCCTCCGGGAGATCCGCCCTGCCCGCGCCCCCGCCTGACCGCGCCCGCGCCATGCCCCGCATCGTCGCACTGGCCAACCAGAAGGGCGGCGTCGGCAAGACCACGACCGCCATCAACCTGGCCACCGTGATCGCGGCCGAGCACCGCGTGCTGCTCATCGACCTCGACCCCCAGGGGAATGCCTCGACCGGCCTCGGCCTCGACCGTAGCGCCCGGGGCGCCGGCAGCTACGCCCTGCTGCTGGGCGACCGCCCGCTGGCCGAGGTGATCCGCCCGACCCGCGTCGCCAACCTCTCCCTCATCCCCTCCGACGGCGACCTCGCCGGCGCCGAGGTGGAACTGGTCGATGCCGAAGCGCGCGATCGCCGGCTTGTGGACGCTCTCGCGGCCGCGCCCGATCACCTCCGCCAGTTCGACTACGTCTTCCTGGACTGCCCGCCCTCGCTCGGCCTGCTCACCCTGAACGCGCTGGTCGCCGCGCAGGAAGTGCTGGTTCCGCTCCAGTGCGAGTTCTTCGCCCTGGAAGGCGTCAGCCAGATCACCCAGACGGTCGAGCGCGTCCGCCGTGCCCTGAACCCCGATCTCACCCTCTCCGGCATCATCCTCACCATGCATGACCGCCGGAACAACCTGTCGGAAGCCGTGGCCGCCGATGCCCGCGCCTTCTTCAAGGACAAGGTCTTCGAGACGGTGATCCCCCGGAACATCCGCATCAGCGAGGCGCCGTCGCACGGCCTGCCCGTGACTCTCTACGATTTCCGCTCCCCCGGCGCGCAGGCCTATATCCGCCTCGCTGCGGAGTTCCTGCGTCGCCAGCGCAGCCGCGCCCGTCGGAAGCAGCCCGCATGACCCCCCGCCCCCAGCAGGACGGCCGCGCATGAGCAAGCCCCCCCGTGGCCTGGGGCGTGGTCTCTCCGCCCTGCTCGGCGACGCACCGGCCCCTGCCGCCGCCAACGCCCCGGACGGCGCCCAGCGCAGCCTGCCGATCGAGGCGATCGAGCCCGGCCCCTTCCAGCCGCGGATGGCGATCGAGCCCGCGGCGCTGCAGGAACTGGCGGAGTCCATCCGCACCCACGGCCTGCTGCAGCCCATCCTGGTCCGCCCCAACCCCGCCAAACCCGGCCACTACCAGATCATCGGTGGCGAACGCCGCTGGCGCGCCGCCCAGGCCGTGCCGCTGCACGAGGTGCCGGTCGTCATCCGCGACCTCGACGACCGCCAGGCCATGGCCGCCGGCCTGGTCGAGAACCTGCAGCGGCAGGACCTGGGCGCGCTGGAGGAGGCCGAGGGCTACCACCGCCTGATCGAGGAATTCGGCATGACCCAGGAGGCGATGGGCCAGGCCGTCGGCAAGAGCCGCAGCCATGTGGCGAACACCCTCCGCCTGCTCGGCCTGCCCGACCGGGTGCGGGAGTTGCTGCGGGAGGGCGCGCTGACCGCCGGCCATGCCCGTGCCCTGCTGACCGCGCCTGACCCCGTGGGCCTCGCCATGCAGGTCGTCGATCGCGGCCTCAACGTCCGCCAGACCGAGGCGCTGGCCGCCGCCAAGCCGC
>JAIYAI010000139.1 GCA_027489135.1 Acetobacteraceae bacterium | reverse complement strand
TCGCCGCCCGCAGCGCCGCGACCTTCGATGCGATCAGCGGCGGGCGCCTCGCGCTGCACATCATCGCCGGCGTCTCGGACGAGGAGCAGGCGGCGGAGGGCGACTTCCTGCCCAAGGTGGACCGCTACCGGCGCGCGACCGAATACCTCTCCATCCTGCGCCGCATGTGGACCGAGCACGCGCCCTTCGACCATGCGGGCGAGTTCTACCGCGTGCAGGGCGCCTTCTCCGCTGCAAAGCCGGTGCAGCGGCCGCATCCGCCGCTCTGGTTCGGCGGATCCTCGGAAGGCGCGCTGGCGATGGGCGCCGCGCAATGCGACCTCTTCGCGCTCTACGGCGAACCGCTGGCCGAAACCGCGGAGCGCGTGGCCGCCTTCCGCCGCCGCGTCGCAGCACTCGGCCGCCCCGCACCGTCCTTCAACATGTCCTTCCGCCCCATCATCGCGCCGACCGAGGGCGCGGCCTGGGACAAGGCGCGCGCGCATCTCGCCGCGCTCGAGGCGGGGGGCATCGCCAGGCGCTCACCTGACCATTCGGCGCAGCGAATCCTGGAGATCGCATCGCGCGGCGAGGTGCATGACGAGCGGCTCTGGATGCCCATCGCCGTCGCCTCCGGCGCCAAGGGCAACACCACCTGCCTGGTCGGCACGCCAGCCCAGGTGGCGGATGCGATGCTCCGCTACTACGCGCTCGGCATCCACAATTTCCTGATTCGCGGCTTCGATCCGGTGGCGGACGCGACGGAGTTCGGGCGGGAGCTGATCCCCCGCCTGCGCGCCGGAGCGGCGGCGCAGGACGCCCAGCCTATGGCCGCGCAGTAGCGGGCCAGTCCTTCACCGCGAGCCGGTCGCCGGGCGCGATTACCCCGGGCGCGCCTTGCGCCAGGACCCGTCGCGCCGTGGCATCCTCCAGCAGCATCGCGCGCAGGAACAGCAGCGCGACCGCTGCCGTCCGCTGGTGGTAGGTGTCGTCGGCCCAGCGCGCGCCCGCGAGCCCCTCATCGGCGAAGGCCATGTGCGTCGCGCCCTCCAGCACCAGCAGCGCCTGCGGCACGCCCGAGATCGTCTGGAAGGGAATCTCCCGCTGCTCCGGCGTGGTCTGGTCGATGAAGCCGCCGTCGCGCGTGCCGGTCACGGAGAGCAGCGGTGCCGCGACGCCCCCGAAGGCGACGCGCGGCGGCAGCCCCTTCGGGATGATCGGCGACAGCGCGATGCCGGCGCGGATGCGGCGATCCGGCAGCGCGAGGTTCGGCACCTGCCCAGGGAGGCGCTGGCCGATCAGGTGCTGCACCGTCCAGGCGCCGAAGGAATGCCCGGCGACGGCGACGCGGCCGAGGTCCACCCGCCCCTGCAGCATATCGCCGCGCGCCGCGTTGCGCCGTGCCACTTCGTCCAGCAGGAAGACGCCGTCACGCAGGCGCGCGACCGCGGCTCGGACATCGGCGGTGGCCGCCATCATCGCCTGCCGCCCCTCCGCCCCCCTGCCCTGCCAGAGCGCGGCGTCCGTCCCGGGATGCTGCACATGCAGCGCGACGAAGCCCGCCTCCGCCAGCGCCGCGCCGAGATAGCCCAGCCCCTCGCGCGATCCGCCGAGGCCGTGCGAGATCACCACCAGCGGCGCCGGCGCGCGCGTGGCGGGCAGCCGCAGCTTGATGGGGATCGGTCGGTCCGGCCGCGCCGGGTCCTGCCAGGTGGCATCCATCGTCGCCGCCTCCGCACCCCGCATCGCCAGGACCGGGCCAAGGGCCAACAGGGCGCGCCGCCCCGGCATCGTCAGAAGGCGATCCGCCCGGCCATGCGCAGCGCCAGCAGCAGCCCGCCGACATGCCCCGCATTGCAGACAACGCCGGCACCGAGCCTTGGTAGCAAGGCATCGGGGGCATGCAGTTCGACCGCGATTTCCTCGGTGGGATCGAGGCGTTGTGGCCCGGCCGGCGCTGCATCCTCGGCCAGCACGATGTGGAGCCGGTTGGTGGCATGCGCCGGCTCGGGCACCAGGCTGGTGACGAGGCGCCAGGTGGGCGCGTCGTAGCCGGTCTCCTCCTGGAATTCGCGGCGGGCGGCGGCGACGGGGTCCGTCTCCTCCTTCTCCATGACGCCGCCGGGGAGTTCGAGGGTCAGCGCCTCCGCCCCGGGGCGGAACTGGCGCACCAGGACCAGCCTACCGTCGGTGGTCAGCGCCACGGTGTGCACCCAGTCCGGCCGTTCCTGCATGTACCAGGTGTCGAGCACCTGCCCGTCCGGCAGCTTCCAGGCATCGGCACGGAGGTGGATCCAGCGGTCCTGCACCAGGGTGCGCGTGCCGAGGCGGCGCCAGGGGCGGACTGTCATGGCCCTCCCCCGCTGGCGGGGGAGGGCGGAGGCGCGCGGCGCCGGGGGGTGGGGGTGGCCGTGCCCGAGGCTTCGGGCGCCACCCCCATCCCCGACCCTTCCCCCGCCACCGGGGGAAGGGAGCGCGCGATCCTCACTCCGCCGCCTGCAACTGCACCTTCTGGGCGTAGTCCTCCAGCGGCGCGCAGGTGCAGACCAGGTTTCGGTCGCCATAGACGTTGTCGACGCGCTTGACCGGCGGCCAATACTTCTGCGCCTTGACGAAGGGCAGCGGGAAGGCCGCCTCATCGCGGCTGTAGGGGTGCGACCAGTCGGCTGCCGCGATCTCCGCCGCGGTGTGCGGCGCGTTCTTCAGCGGGTTGTCCGCCTTGTCCATGCGCCCCTGCTCCACCGCGCGGATCTCGGCGCGGATGGCGATCATCGCGTCGACGAAGCGGTCGAGTTCCGCCTTCGGCTCGCTCTCCGTGGGCTCGACCATCAGCGTGCCCGCGACCGGCCAGGACATGGTCGGCGCGTGAAAGCCGTAGTCCTGCAGGCGCTTGGCGATGTC
>JAIYAI010000574.1 GCA_027489135.1 Acetobacteraceae bacterium | reverse complement strand
GCAATTGTCCGGCGGCGGCCAGCGCGGCGCGGGCCTCGGCCTGGGGGGTCTCGATCATCGGCCCAATGTCGCCCCGGCCCCGCGGCCCCGCAAGGGCAGGATCATCCCCGCGCCAGCTTCGTACCGAGCGCGCCGCGCAGCCGCACCCAGGCGGCATGCACGGGCGGGATGTTCATCAGCAGCGTCAGCGCCACGATCACCGCCAGCACGGCGCAGATCGGGCGGGTGAAGAAGGGCTCGATCTCCCCGCCCGAGAGCACCAGGCCGCGGCGGAGGCTCTTGTCCAGCAGGTCGCCCAGCACCAGGCCCAGCACGAAGGGCGCCATCTGGTAGCCGAAGCGGCGCAGCGCGAAGCCGGCGACGCCGATCGCCAGCATGGTCCAGACATCGAACAGGCGCGACGCGATGGCGAAGGAGCCGACGGCGCAGAGCACGAGGACGATCGGCATGATCACCGTGCGCGGGATCGTCAGCACCGCCAGCAGCGGCCGCACCAGGAAGAGGCCGAAGACCAGCATGCCCAGCGTGGCGAGCAGGTTCATCGCGACGACGTCATAGACGAATTGCGGGTTCTGGATCATCAGCATCGGGCCCGGGTTGACCCCGTGGATGATCATCGCCGCCAGCAGCACGGCCGACGGCGCGGAGCCCGGGATGGCCAGTGCGAGCGCCGGGATGATGCCACCCGGGATCGAGGCGTTGTCGCCCGTCTCGGCGGCGATCAGCCCCTCCACGCTGCCCTTGCCGAAGAGGTCCTTTTCCTTCGATGCGCGCTTCGCCGCGGCATAGCTGGACCAGGCGGCCATGTCCTCGCCGACGCCGGGCAGGATCCCGATGTAGACGCCGATGACGCCGCTGCGGAGGATGGTCTTCCAGTAGCGCAGCACGTCGCGGATGCGCGGCAGGATCGAATCCACCGCATGCACCTTGGGGCGGGAGGAACGCTCCGCCATCACCGTCAGCACCTCGGCGCAGCCGAAGGCCCCGACCAGGGTCGGGATCAGCGAGAGGCCGCCGGCGAGATCGGCGTTGCCGAAGGCGTAGCGCTCATAGGCGTGGATGCCGTCCTGCCCGATCTGCGCGACGAAGAGGCCGAGCACGCCCATGATCCAGCCCTTCAACGGGTCCTCGCCGGTGATCGAGCCCGACATCAGCACGCCGAAGAGCGCGAGCCAGAAGAACTCGTAGGACTGGAAGGACAGCGCCTGTTCCGCCAGCCAGGGCGTGATGGCGGCGAGGCACAGGATGCCGAAGAGCGAGCCCATCACTGAACCGGTGGTGGCAACGCCCATCGCCCGCCCTGCCTTGCCCTGGCGGGCGAGCTGGTAGCCGTCGATGCAGGCTGCGGCGTTGGCGGCGGTGCCCGGGATGTTCAGCAGGATCGCGGTGCGGCTGCCGCCATAGATCGCGCCGACATAGGCGCAGACCAGGATCAGGATGGCGTCGTGCGGCGGCATCTTGATGGTGAGCGTCGTCAGCAGGGAGATCGCCAGCGTCGCCGAGAGCCCCGGCATGCAGCCGACCAGGATGCCGAGCAGCGTCGCCCCGAAGGTGTAGGCCAGCGACATCGGGTCCGAATAGGACGCGACGGAGCGGCCGAGGGCGAAGAGGCCGTCAAGCATCGGATGCTCCCTCCCCCGCTGGCGGAGGAGGGCAGGGTTGGGGGTGGACCCGATTGTGGGGGTGGACCCGGTTGTGGGGGTGGACGCGGTTGTGGGGGAGGCGTCGTAGCGGTGGCATCCGCCACCCCCACCCCCGACCCCTCCCCCGCCAGCGGGGGAGGGGAGACGGTCGCCGCCTCATGGCAGCCGCACCAGGAAGACCTCCTGGAAGACATAGGTGATGATCGCGCTCGCCGCCGCGGCGATCAGCGCCGCCTGCACCGCGCCGCGCAGCAGCGTGCCCTCACGCTGCCGGTCGGGCCACTCGAACAGCAGGATGGCGAGGAAGAGGAAGCCGAAGGCGCAGGCCCAGAAGGGCGGCCCGTGCCCCAGCGCGCCGAGGATGAAGGCGGCCACCAGCGCCAGGGCCAGCGCCGCGCGCCAGGGCTCGAAGGCGCTTGCCTCGCCCTCCGCGACCGGCCCCGCGCCCCGCCAGCCGCGCAGCGCCAGCACCGCGCCGAACCCCGCCAGGATCAGGCCGAGCAGCCCGGGCAGCAGCCCCGGCACGGCATAGGGCTCGACCCCCTGTCCCTCCAGCCGGTCCATGCGCCAGGCGCCGGCGCTGATGGCGAGGCCGAGCGCCGCCCAGCCCAGGCCGAAGACGAAGTCGGCGCGCTGCCGCATCAGAGCCGCGGGATGCCCACCGTGTCCGGCGAGACCTTGCCCTGCCCCGCATCGAAGTAGAGCCAGGCGGTCTGGCGCACCGCGACCCAGGCCTTGTCGCGCGCCTCCTGCAACTGCAGCGGCGTGAAGACGGCGGCGCGCTGCGCGGCGTAGTCCTTCAGGCGCTGGCTGTTGGCGATGCGGTCCTTCCAGACCTGCGCCACGGTCTGCACCACCGGATCCGGCACGCCCTTCGGCGCCCAGATTCCGAAATAGTTCAGCGGCGCCGGGATGTTCGGCAGCCACTGCCGCAGCGAGGGGATCTGCCCGAAGCCCTGCAGCTCCACCGGTTGCTCCGCCTGCACGGCCAGCGGGATCAGCCGCTTGCCGCGGATCATCTCCGCCATCTCGACCAGAAGCTGCGCGACGACCGGCGTCTCGCCCGCGACGGCCGCGAGCACCGCCGGGTTGCCGCCGTCATAGGGCGCCATGCGGTAGTTCGTGCCGGGGGCGGCGGCGCGCACCGCCTCCATCACGTTGCGCCCGGCGCTGGACTGGCCGGCGGTCGCGACGGCGATGTTGGCGCGCTGCTTCATCGCCTCCAGCAGCTGGCCGAAGTCCTTGAAGGGCGCGTTGGGATTGGCGGCGATGGTGTTCACGTTGGCCACCGCGAAGAACAGGTTCCAGTCGTCGAGCCCGGAATCCAACAGCCCCAGCACGCGGTAGCAGCCGATGTCGATCGCCGCGCCGGCGGCCCAGGTCATGCCGTCCTTCGCCGCCTGCATGGCGTTGCGCGTGCCGATGGAGCCGGAGGCGCCGGGCTGGTTCACCACCACCCATTTCTGCCCCAGCGCCTCCTCCAGCTCGACCGCGACGATGCGGGCCATCTGGTCGGTGGAGCCGCCGGCGGCCCAGGGCACGATCAGCGTGACGGGGCGGTCCGGCTTCCAGGCCTGGGCGCGGGCGGAGACGGCGGGCAGGGCGAGCGCGGCGGCGCCCGCGGCGATGATGGTGCGGCGTTGCATGCTGCGTCCCTCCGGCGGCGGGTCCGGCTTGGGTAACCCGTCGGTTACCCCGTATCGTGCTGCCGCCCGCCGCGGGGCGTCAAGGCGCGCGGGCCGCGCGAGGAGACGGCATGCCCAACGGACGGCCCGGCGACAGCCTGTCCCACGACATCCTGCACCACAAGCTCAGCGTCTTCGGATCCCCCGCCGATGATCTCGTGCGGGAGATCGACGCGCGCATCGCGCCGGAGCAGCGCCGCGCCTTCATCGAGATGATCGAGACCTGGCCGTGGAATCCGGAAGGCACGCCGCGCGACACGGAGGCGCTGGTCGCGCGGCTGCTGGCGCTGCGCGAGACGCTCGGTCCCGCACCACCCGAACCGCCGCCCGACCCCCCGCCG
>JAIYAI010000724.1 GCA_027489135.1 Acetobacteraceae bacterium | reverse complement strand
GAAGAGTTGCTCCGGCGTGTAGCGCAGGATCTTGCGCTCGGCGTGGGTCGGCATGCGCTCAGCCGGCCCTCGCCAGCAGCGCCGCCCGGGCGTCGCGCAGGGAGGCGAAATCGCGGTCCGCGTGGTAGCTGCTGCGGGTCAGCGGCGTGGCGGAGACGAGCAGGAAGCCCTTGCCGCGCGCCATGCGGGCGAGTTCCTCGAACTCCTCGGGCGGCACGAAGCGATCGACCGCGGCATGCTTCACCGTGGGCTGCAGGTATTGCCCGATGGTGAGGAAATCGACCTCCGCGCTGCGGAGATCGTCCATCACCTGCCCGACCTCGGCCTTGGTCTCGCCGAGGCCGACCATCAGGCCGGACTTGGTGAAGATCGAGGGATCGCGGCTCTTCACGCGGTCGAGCAACCGCAGCGAATGGTAGTAGCGCGCCCCGGGCCGGATGGTGGGGTAGAGCTTCGGCACGGTCTCGAGGTTGTGGTTGAAGACGTCCGGCCGCGCCTCCACCACGCGGTCCAGCGCGGCGTCGGGCTTGCGCAGGAAGTCGGGCGTCAACACCTCGATCGTCGTCTCCGGCGCCGCGGCGCGGATCGCCAGGATCGTCTGCGCGAAATGCTCCGCCCCGCCATCGGCGAGGTCGTCGCGGTCGACGCTGGTCACCACCACGTGCTTCAGGCCGAGTTTCGCCACGGCATCGGCCACCCGGTTCGGCTCATCGGCGTCGAGCGCCTTCGGCACGCCGGTCGCGACGTTGCAGAAGCTGCAGGCACGGGTGCAGGTCTCACCCATGATCATCATGGTGGCGTGGCGCTGCGACCAGCATTCGCCGATGTTGGGGCAGGCCGCTTCCTCGCAGACCGTGACGAGGCGGTTCTCCCGCATCAGCGCGCGGGTCTCGTGGTAGATCGGATGCGTCGGCGCCTTCACCCGGATCCAGGCGGGTTTCCGCTGGATCGGATTGTCGGGGCGGTTGACCTTCTCCGGGTGGCGGGGAGTGGCCGCGCTCCGGTGGTCGATCTCGAGACGGGTGGACATGCTGGGCCAGCCTTAGCCGATCCGCCCCTATATGGGCGAGGGGGTGCGGATCGCACCTCCCCCCGAGGCTGTGGTCAGGGCCGGGCCAGGGGCGGGAAGCCCTCCAGAGTGCGCATCGCGCCCGCCAGGCAGAGCTGCTGGTGCGCCAGTTCGTAGGCCTGGCGGCGACGCAGCGTGGTTTCCCCGGCTTCCGTGGCGAAGAAGGCGTCCCGGTCGGCGAAGAGCGGATGGTCGCGGTCAGCCCGGCGGCGCTCCGCCACGCGGTCGGCAAGGTCCATGGCGCAATAGGTGCGGATATGGTCCGGGACCTTCAGCGCATCCGCATAGTCGCGGAGGATGCGCTGCGTCTCCAGGAAGACCTCCGCCCGGCGCTGCGCGCCGACGGCCCTGGCCATGTCGCTGCCCTGGGCGGCGCTGCGGGACTGCGCGGCCGCGGGTGCGGCGGCCAGCAGGGAGAGGCCGATCGCGGCGACGAGGCGGATCACCGCGCGCCGGTCAGATATGGATGACCTGGCCATAGGCATCGAGCACGGATTCATGCATCGCCTCCGAGACCGGCGGGTGCGGGAAGACGGTGTGCATCAGTTCCGCCTCCGTCGTCTCCAGCGTGCGGGCGATGGTGTAGCCCTGGATCATCTCCGTCACCTCGGGGCCGGCCATGTGGGCGCCCAGAAGCTCGCCGGTCTTCGCATCGAAGATCGTCTTGATCATCCCCTCGGGCTCGCCCATCGCAATGGCCTTGCCGTTACCGATGAAGGGGAAGCGGCCGACCCGCACCTCATGCCCCGCGGCCTTGGCGGCGGCCTCCGTCAGCCCGACGGAGGCGACCTGCGGCCGGCAATAGGTGCAGCCCGGGATGTTCCCCGTATCGAGCGGGTGGAGATGCGGCAGGCCGGCGATCTTCTCGACGCAGATGACGCCCTCGTGGCTCGCCTTGTGCGCGAGCCAGGGCGGGCCGGTGAGGTCGCCGATGGCATAGACCCCGGGCTCCCCGGTGCGGGACCATTCGTCGATGACGACATGGGTGCGGTCGACCTTCACGCCGGTGCCTTCCAGCCCCAGGCCCTCGACATTGCCGACGATGCCGACAGCAGAGATGAGGCGGTCCGCCTTGATCTCCGTCACCTTGCCGCCGGCCTCGATGATGGCGGTGACGTCGTCGGCGCCCTTGCGCACGCCCTGCACCTTGGCGCCGGTGATGACCTTCATGCCCTGCTTCTGGAAGCTCTTCAGGACGAAGGCGCTGATCTCGGCGTCCTCGACGGGCAGGATGCGGTCCATCACCTCGATCAGCGTGACCTCGGCGCCCATGTTGAGGAAGAAGCTGGCGAATTCGCTGCCGATCGCGCCCGACCCGATGACGATCAGCTTCTTGGGCATGGCGGGCGGCACCAGCGCCTCCCGGTAGGTCCAGATCAGCCTGCCGTCGGGCTCGATCCCCGGCAGCACGCGCGCCCGCGCCCCCGTGGCGAGGATGATGTGCGGCGCCGCGAGATCCGCGACCGCCGCCCCGTCCTTGGTGACCTTCAGCCTGCCCTTGCCGGCCAGCGCGCCCTGCCCGTCGAAGACCGTCACCTTGTGCTTGCGCAGCAGGCCCTTCACGCCGGCGGATAGCTGGCCCGCGACCTGGCGGGAGCGCTTGACCACCTTCTGGAAGTCGAAGCGGATGTTGTCCGCGGCGAAGCCGTACTGGTCGAGCGTATGCAGCAGGTGGTTGATCTCGGAACTGCGCAGCAGCGCCTTGGTCGGGATGCAGCCCCAGTTGAGGCAGATGCCGCCCAGGTGCTCGCGCTCCACCAGCGCCACCTTCATCTTGCGCGGCGCGGCGCTGAGCGCGGCGACGTAGCCGCCGGGCCCGCCGCCGACGACGATCAGGTCGAAGCTCTGGTCGGCCATGATGTCAGCTTCCCTGCCTGGCCAGAGCAGCGAGGTCCTCGCCGCTCAGGCGTTGCAGCGTCCAGCCCTGCTTGGGGCGGGCGCCGATGGATCGGTAGAAGGCGATGGAGGGCGCGTTCCAGTCCAGCACGGACCATTCCATCCGCCCGCACCCTTCCTCGACGGCGCGCTTCGCCAGGTGGGCGAAGATGATCCGCCCGATCCCCTTGTTGCGGTGCGCGGGCTCGACGAAGACGTCCTCGACATAGAGCGACGGCCGGCCGAGGAAGGTCGAGATCGAGTAGTACCAGAGGGCAAGACCCACCGGCTCCCCCTCCCACTCGGCGAACAGCGCCCAGGCCCGTGGCGGATCGCCGAAGAGCAGGCGGCGGAAGTCGTCCTCCGTCGCCACCGCCTCGTGCAGCAGCTTCTCGTAGTCCGCCAGCGCGCGGACGAAGCGGTTGACCAGCGGGATGTCGGCGGGGGTCGCGTCCCGCAGGCGAAGCTCGGGCGGCATCACGCGGTCTCCGCAAGGCGTGCCAGCGCGGCGCCGCCAAGCGACATGCGCTCCGAGATGCCGGGATCGCCCTCCGCACCGAGCGACTGGTAGAAGCCGATGGAGGGCGCGTTCCACCGCTTCACCCCCCAGCCGATCGCCGAGCCGCCCTCCGCCACGAGCCGCCGCGCGAGTTCGCCGAAGAAGGCGCGGCCGATGCCCTGGCCACGGCAGTCCTCGGCGACGACGATGTTCGCCACCCAGTAGCCCGGCGTCGCGCTGAAGGGGGAGAAGGTGGTGTGCCACAGCACCAGCCCCACGGGCCGCGCGCCCTGCCAGGCCAGCATCCCGCGCGAGAGCGGCGCCGGGCCGAAGAGCGCGTCATGCATCGCGGCCGGCTTCGCGGTGAAGCGCTCGGGCTGGCGCTCATAGGCCGCCAGCATGCGCACGAAGTCGAGCACCGCCGGCACGTCGGCCGGCGTGACGTCGCGCAGGGAAACCGCGCTCATGCGCCCGGCCTCGCGTGGCAGACGGCTTCCACGCGGTTGCCACCGGGGTCGCGCAGGAAGGCGGCGTAGTAGTCGGGGTGGTAGTGCGGCCGCAGCCCCGGCGCGCCATCATCGGTGCCGCCGGCGGCCAACCCGGCCTGCCAGAAGCGGTCCACCGCGCCGCGATCCGGCGCCTTGAAGCACCAGTGCCGGCCGGTCGTATCGCCGAGCGCGGCGCCGGCCCGGATGGAGAGATAGCTCCGCCCCGGATTCGCCCCGTCGCAGCGCAGCCCGTAGCCGAGCCAGGCCTCGTCGCGCCCCACCGCGGGGACGCCGAGCGCCGCCATCACCGCGTCGTAGAAGCGCGCGGCGGCGGCGATGTCGGGCACGGTGATCGACACGTGGTCGAGCATCGCGGGGTCAGGCGCGGGCGCGACGACGGGTCACAGCATGAGGCTCAGGGGATCCTCGATGATCCCCTTCAGCCCCTGCATGAACTCGGCGGCCAGCGCACCGTCGATGACGCGATGATCGACCGAGATAGTGCAGGTCATCACCGTGGCGATGGCGAGCGCGCCGTCCTTCACCACCGGGCGCTGCTGCCCGGCCGCGACGGCCAGGATCGCCGCCTGGGGCGGGTTGATGATGGCGCTGAAGCTGCTCACACCGAACATCCCCATGTTCGAGATGGAGAAGCCACCGCCCTGGAACTCCTCGGGCTTCAGCTTGCCGGACTTCGCCCGCGCGGCGAGGTCCTTCATCTCGTTGCTGATGGCACCCAGACCCTTGAGGTCGGCCTTGCGCACGATGGGCGTGATCAGGCCCGTCGGCGTGGCGACGGCGACCGAGATGTCGACATCGTCGAACTGCAGGATCGCCTCGTCCGTCCACATGGCGTTGACGGCGGGGAAGCGCCGCAGCGCCACGGCGACGGCCTTGATGACGAGATCGTTGACCGAGAGCTTGAAGGAGGCCGGGCCATCCTTGGGCGAGCGGGCATTGAGATCGCCGCGCAGCTTCAGCAGCGCGTCGATCTCCATGTCCATCGTCACGTAGAAATGCGGGATGGTCTGCTTCGACTCCGACAGCCGCCGGGCGATGACCTTGCGGATCGAGGAGTTCGGCACCGCGGTATGCGGCGCGACGCCAGCCGGCGCCGTGACCGGGGCAGGCGCGGGACGCGGCGCGGGGGCAGCGGCCGGGGCCGGCGCGGCTGCGGCGGGCGCCGGAGCAGCCGCGGGACGCGCCAGCGCCGCCTCGACATCCGCCTTCACGATCCGCCCGCCGGGGCCCGAGCCCGCGACGCCGGCAAGATCGAGCCCGGCCTGCTGCGCCATGCGCTTCGCCAGCGGCGAGGCGATCACGCGGTCGCCGGACGCGGCGGGCGCCGGCGCGGCATGGCCATTGGCCTTTGCAGCCGGAAGCCCTCCCCCGCTGGCGGGGGAGGGTTGGGTGGGGGTGGCCGCAGGCGCAGCGGCCGGCGCCGGCTTCGCCGCCAGCGCGCCACCGCCCGCCGGCACCGCCTCGCCCTCCGCGACCAGCACGGCGATCGGGTCGTTGACCTTCACGCCCTCCGTGCCGTCGCCGACCAGGATCTTGCCCAGCACGCCCTCGTCGACCGCCTCGACCTCCATGGTCGCCTTGTCGGTCTCGATCTCGGCGATGACGTCGCCCGCCTTGATCCTGTCGCCTTCCTTCTTCAGCCAGCGCGCGAGCGTGCCCTCCGTCATGGTGGGCGAGAGCGCGGGCATCAGGATGTTGGTGGCCATCTCTCCCGCTCCCTACTTGTAGGTGACGCTGCGGACGGCCTCGACGATATCGGCCACCGTCGGCAGCGCGAGCTTCTCGAGGTTCGCGGCATAGGGCATCGGCACGTCCTTGCCGGTGACGCGGACCGGCGGCGCGTCGAGGTCATCGAAGGCGCGCTCGATCACCTGCATGGCGACCTCCGTGCCGACATTGGCGTAGGGCCAGCCTTCCTCCACCGTCACCAGGCGGTTGGTCTTGCGGACGGAGGCGGCGATGGTCTCCGCGTCCAGCGGGCGGATCGTGCGGAGGTTGATCACCTCGGCCGAGATGCCGAGCTTGGCCAGTTCCTCCGCCGCCTGCATCGCCCAGGAGACGGCGATGGAATAGGCGACGAGGGTCACGTCCGTGCCCTGCCGCTCCACCTTCGCCTTGCCGATCGGCAGGACGAAGTCGTCGGCTGTCGGGCAGTCGAAGTGGTGGCCGTAGAGGATCTCGTTCTCCAGCACGATCACCGGGTTCGGGTCGCGGATGGCGGCGCGCAGCAGGCCCTTCGCATCGGCCGCCGACCAGGGCGCGATCACCTTGAGCCCCGGGATATGCGCGTACCAGGACGCGTCTTCCTGGCTGTGCTGCGCCGCGACGCGCGCCGCCGCGCCGTTCGGGCCGCGGAAGACGATCTGGCAGCCCATCTGCCCGCCCGACATGTACATGGTCTTGGCGGCCGAGTTGATGATGTGGTCGATCGCCTGCATCGAGAAGTTGAAGGTCATGAACTCGACGATCGGCTTCAGCCCGGTCATCGCGGCGCCAACCGCCATGCCGGTGAAGCCGTGTTCGGTGATCGGCATGTCGATGATGCGCTTCGGGCCGAACTCTTCCAGCAGGCCCTGGCTGATCTTGTAGGCGCCCTGGTACTGGCCGACTTCCTCGCCGATCAGGAACACGTCCTTGTCGGCGCG
>JAIYAI010000659.1 GCA_027489135.1 Acetobacteraceae bacterium | reverse complement strand
CGCGGCGTCGCTGCTGCTGCCCTGGCTGCTCTTCCCCGGCGATCCCTGGCCCGCGGTGCTGGATCCGAAGGCGCTGCCGCCGGTGGTGGTCGGCGCGCTGCTCGCCCTGCTGCTGCCGCGCGTGGAGGGACGCCTGCCGCGCGTGCCGGAGGGCGACATCGTCGTCCCCCTCCGCGGGCTCGCCTACTCCGCCCGTGCCGCCGCCGCGCGCATCGCGCGGGCCGAGGCCGCCCTCGGCGCCTGGCCGGCCGCGGGGGTCTCGCTCCTGCTGCTCGGCGCGGGCATGCTGGTGGCGTTGACGATCGGGGCGCGATGATGCGGCGTCTCCTCTCCCTCGCCGTCACGGCGGTGCTGGCGCTGCTGGTGCTCGCCGCCGGCGGCCTTCTCCTGCTGAACCGCGCGCTGGAGCGCGGCGACTTCACCGCGCGCATCGATGCGGCGCTGGAGGCTGCGCTCGGCCGCCCCGTCAGCCTCGGCGCGATCGCGCTGCATCCGGGCCTGGCGCCGCGCATCGATATCGCGGGCGCGCGCATCGCCAACCTGCCCGGCGGGTCGCGGCCCGATCTCGCCAGCATCGAATCCCTCTCGCTCCGCCTCGCGCTCGCGCCGCTGCTCTCGGGCCGGGTCGAGATCGCGGCGCTGACGCTCGCCGGCGCCGATATCCTGCTGGAGCGCGACCGCGACGGCGTGCCGAACTGGGTGCTCGGCGGCGGCGGGGGCGGGGAGGGCGGCACCTCCCTCGCGGTGGCGCGCATCGAGATCCGCGACGCCCGCATCGCCATCCCCGCCGCCTGGCCGCGCCGGGTGGAGATCCGTGCCCTGACCCTGCGCCGCGCCGGCGAGGGCACGGAAGCCGCGGGCGACATCGCGCTGGCTGGCCAGGCCTTCAGCGTCGCCGCGACGCTCGCCGCCTGGGATGGCGCGGCGCCGCCGGCGCTGACGGCCTCGCTCACCGCGCCGGGCATGCGGCTCGACGCCAGGGGCACCGTGCCGCGCAGCGCCGCGGAGACCGGCTGGTCGCTGGCGCTGGGCGCCGCGGTGCAGGCGCCGGCGGCGCTGCTCGGCTGGCTCGCGCCGGGCACGACCATGCCGCTTGGCGCGCTGAGCGGCACGGCGACGCTCGGCCCGAAGGGGCTCGCCGGCATCATGCTGCGCAGCGGGCCGACGACGATCGCCGGCTTCGCGGTGAGCGAGGCGGTGCTGCGCGCGCCGGGCCTCGACGCTGCCTCCGCCCTGACCGCGAAGGCGACGCGCGGCGGGCTGCCGGTGACGCTCGCGGCGACGCTGCCCGCCCTGCCGGCGCTGTTCGGCGGCACGGCGCCGGTGGTCGACGCGACGCTCTCGGCCGCCGGCGCGACGCTGGCGCTGAAGGGCCGCGTCGATGCCAACGCCGCGCTCGACGCGCGGCTGGACGCGCCGCGCTTCGCCGCAATCGGCCCGTTGCTGGGCGGCGATCTGCCGACGCTACGCGACCTCCGCGTCACCGCGCGCGCGACCTTCGTGCCGCCCGCGACGCTGCGGCTGGAGGGGCTTTCGGCCGAGGCGCATGCCTTCGCCGGTGTGACCGGGACGCTGGAGATCGGCTGGGCACCGCGGCTTGCCTTCACCGGGCAGCTCGCGGCGCGGCGGCTCGACCTCGGTGCCTTCGACGACGCCCCGCCGCGCCGGCATGACCCGCGCCGCGTCATTCCGGATGTCGCGCTGCCGGTGCAGGCGCTGCGCGGGATGGATGCGAATCTTGCGCTCTCCCTCGCCTCGATGCGCGCCGCCGGGATCGACTGGCAGGCGGTGGAGACGCGCCTGGCGCTGGCCAACGGACATCTCGCGCTGCGGCCCTTCGCGGCGACGATCCCGGGCGGGCGCATCGCCGGCGATCTCGGCCTCGACGCCGCGGCGACGCCGCCGGCCGTGACGCTGGCGCTGCGCAGCGAGGGGGCGGGGATCGACTTGCCAGCGCTGGGGCGTGCCATGGGCTTCGGTGGCGCGGTGCTGGCAGGGCCGGCGGAGATCATGCTCGACCTGTCCGGGCGCGGTGCGACCTTGCGTCGCGTCGCCGCCACGCTCTCCGGCGAGGCGGGGCTGGCGATGGTGCGCGGCAGCCTCGCCTGGGCGCAGATGATGCGCGTCGGGCCGGACCTGACGCGGGCGCTGTTGCCGGGCGGCGCGCCGCAGCAGGACGGCGCGCTGCGCTGCGTGGCCCTGCGGCTATCGGCCGAATCCGGGCTGGTGCAGAGCCGCGCGCTGCTGGTCGAGGGCGGCTTCGGCCGCATCACCGGCAGCCTCGCGCTGAACCTGCGGGAGGAGACCATCGCGGCGCGACTGCTGCCGGACCTGACCTTTCTCGGCGGGCTGACGGTGCGAGCGCCGGTGACGATCGGCGGCACCTTCGCCGCACCCCGCGTCGGCGTGGAGCCTGGGCAGGCGCTGGCGCAGGTGATCGGCGACACGGTGGCGAACCGGCTCTGGCGCAGCAGCACGGTGGAGTGGCTGCGCGGTGCCGCGGGCGGTCCGCCGCCGGAGGGGAGCTGCGAGGCGGACCTGCCGCTTGCGCGGCTCGGGCGCAGCGGCCCCGCGCCCGCGCCCGCCGCGGTGCCGGTGCCGCTGGTGCCGCGGGAGTTGCAGGGCGCGGCGGGGGGCGTGCTGGGCGGCGTGGCGCGGGGGACGGAGACGGTGGTGGGCGGCGTCGCGCAGGGCGCCGGCGCGGTGGTCGGTGGTGTCGCGCAGGGGGCGGGGGACGTGCTGCGCGGGATCGGCGGCGTGGTTGGCGGTGCGGGCGGGCTGCTGCGGCCGAACCGGCGATAGACGAATCCCGAGGCG
The DNA here is from genome assembly GCA_027489135.1 of Acetobacteraceae bacterium. Lineage (GTDB taxonomy): Bacteria > Pseudomonadota > Alphaproteobacteria > Acetobacterales > Acetobacteraceae > JAIEOP01. The sequence goes on along the minus strand of JAIYAI010000659.1, from coordinate 3,450 downwards.
GATCAGCGGGCTATGCGATGGGGCGGACAAAATCGCCGGCCCCGCCCGCGCGGCGGGCGCAGTTCGGGCGTTGGCTGGCAGAACATAACACATACGATCTGAATTCCGGAAGTGGTATCACGCGCCGCGTTGCGAGGCGGCGGCGCAGCGGTGGAGGCTTCCGGCATGCGTGGTTCGATCCGCCTGACCGCGTTGCTGTCCGTCCTCGTCCTGGAGGGATGCGCGCAGCCGGCGTCACCGCAGCGCCCACCCAGGGATAGCATCTACCTGATCTTCTTCGATTGGGACCGGGCCGCATTGACGCAGCGAGGGCTCCAGATCATCACCGAGTTTGCGCGCAACGAGGACCAAAGGCGCCTCACGCGCATCGAGGTCCATGGCCACGCCGACCGGTCCGGTTCACCCGCCTACAACCAGCGCTTGAGCCTGCGCCGGGCGGAGGCAGTGGCGGCCGAGTTGGAGCGCCTTGGCGTCATCCAGACCTGATCCGGGTCATGGGTTTCGGCGAAGCGCGCCTGTCGGTGCCGACGGCGGACGGCGTGCAGGAACCGCAGAATCGCTACGTCGAGATCATCCGCCGCTGACGCCGCGCTACCCCCCGCAATCCCGCGGCGACGCGTTGGCCACCGCGACGAAGGTGCTGTTCTGCTGCTGCACCGCGACGCACATCCGCGTCTGCTCGTGCCACCAGAAGGTGACCGAGCCCCGCATGCGCGTCGGGTAGTAGCCGCGCATCGTCATCGCGTGCTGCGCCCGCGCCGCGCCCACCCCCACCAGGTCCGTGATATCGGGCGACTGCGCCGCGGCCATCCCGGGCAGCAGCAGGCCGAGCATGGCGGCAAGGGCAAGGCGCATGGCTTTCCTCTCTACGGCTTGGTCCCGCCATCCTGCCCCCCTCAGAACGACCCGAACAGGCTCCCCAGCACGATCACCGTCACCAGCGCCGCGATCGACGACACGATCGCCACCATGACGATGTCCAGGTAGCTCTCCTTGTGCGTGCAGCCGCACACCGCCAGCAGCGTGATGATCGCGCCGTTATGCGGCAGGATGTCGAGCGTCCCCGCCCCGATCACCGCGATGCGATGCAGCAGCCCGGGATCGATCCCCTGTTCGGCGGCCAGCGCCATGTAGGTCGGCCCCAGCGCATCCAGCGCGATGGTCAGCCCGCCCGAGGCCGAGCCGGTCAGCGCCGCCAGGATGTTGGTGGCGACCGCCAGCGAGACCAGCGGCCCGCCGCCGATGCCGAGCACCCAGTCCCGCACCACCTCGAAGGCCGGCATGGCCGCGACAACGGCGCCGAAGCCGACCAGGCTGCCGACCGAGAGCACGGGCAGCACCGCGGCATTGGCGCCGGCATCCATGGTGGCCCGCAGCGCCGGGATGCGCCGCCCGTTCAGCACGAGATGCACGAGGATCGCGGCGAAGAGCGCGGTCGCCACGGACCAGACGCCGGCGACCGACGCGAGGGTGATGCCGCCGAAGCGTGGCTCCGCCAGGAAGGCAGTGTCGATGCCGGGCAGGATCACCAGCGACATCAGCAGGTTCACCACGACGACGACGATCAGCGGCGCGGCGGCGAAGAGGATCGGCGGGCCGTCTCTGGCCTCGGGGCTGCGGTGGATCTCGGCCGGGTCGAAGTCGCGCGAGGCGACGGCGCGCTCGCGCACCAGGGGGTCGTCGGCGGCGGCGTCCGCCGCGCCGGGGCGGTCCTCGCCAAAGCCCTCGCCGCGGGCGCGGGCCGCGGCCTCGGCCCGGGTCAGCCACCACATCCCGATCGCCGCCATCACCGCGGCGGCGATGATGCCGAGGCCGGGGGCCGCGAAGGGCGTGGTGCCGAAGAAGGCGGTCGGGATGGCGTTCGGGATGGCGGGCGATCCGGGCAGCGCCGACATGGTGAAGGTGGAACTGCCGAGGCAGATCGCGGCGGGCATCAGGCGGCGCGGAATGTCGGCGGCGCGGAACAGCGCGACGGCCATCGGCGCGAGGACGAAATACGCCACGAAGAGGCTGACGCCGCCATAGGTGACCGCGGCGCCGGCGATCACCACCGCCAGGATCGCCCGCGCGGCGCCGAGCTTCCCGGTCAGCCAGTCGGCGATGGCGGTGACCGCGCCGCTGTCCTCCATCAGCTTGGCGAAGACGGCGCCTAGCAGGAAGATCGGGAAGAACTGCGCGACGAAGCGGGCGGCGCTGCCCATGAAGGTTTCCGTCCAGTGCGCCAGCAGCGGCTCGCCCGCGAAGGCGGCCGCGATCAGCGCCGCGCCGGGCGCCAGCAGCAGCACCGACCAGCCGCGATAGGCCAGCCAGACGAGCAGCCCGAGGCCGAGCAGGATGCCGAGCAGGCCCATGACGCTCAGACCCCCTGCAGCAGCTTGTCGAAGTCGACGGTGTTGCGCTTGCCGACGTCGTCGCCGTGCTTGGCCAGGAAGCGCTCGGCGGCCTTGCGGCCCTCGTCGCGCAGCATGGTCAGGAAGTCCCATTCGGCGTTGAGCTTCGACGACGCGCCGAGGGTCACCATCACCTCGTTCGGCACCATGTGCATGCGCATGCGCGCCCAGGCGGCCGCCTCCGACCCCTCGGCGGCGCCGGTCTCGGCGACCTTCCGCAACAGGGCGAGCATCTTCATCTCCTTCAGCGCGACGGCGTTGAAGGAGATCTCGTTGACGCGGTCGAGGATGTCGCGCGCGCTGCGCGGCGTGCCGGGCCGCTCGATCGGGTTGATCGGGATGAGGATGGTGTCGTCGGAGACGAGTTCGGTGATCAGCGGCACCAGGGTGGGGTTCCCGGCGAAGCCGCCATCCCAGTAGCTCTCGCCCTCGATCTCGATGGCCTGGAACATCTGCGGCAGGCAGGCCGACGCCATCAGCGCGAGCGGCGTGATGTCGGCGTTGCGGAAGATCCGCGCGCGGCCGGTATGGACGTTGGTCGCGGTGACGAAGACCTTCACCGGGCCGCGGGCGAGGGCGGCGAAGTCGACGCTCTCGTTCAGCACCTTCTCCAGCGGATTGGGGCCGACCTGCGGCATGTCGTAGGGCGAGATGAGGCGCGAGAGGACGTCCATCACCACGAAGAGCGGCGAGTTGTCGAGCGTCCAGCGCCCCAGCATCTTGTCGATGGGCCCGCGCTGGAAGGGACTGAAGCGGGCGGCGTCGGAGACGCGCTTCCAGAAATCGGCCATGGCCTGGCGCGCGCCGGCGGGGCCGCCGAGCGCATAGCCGCTGGCCAGCACCGCGGCGTTCATGGCGCCGGCGGAGGTGCCGGAGATGCCCTCCAGCTCGAGCCAGGGTTCCTCGAGCAGCCGGTCCACCACCCCCCAGGTGAAGGCGCCATGCGACCCCCCGCCCTGCAGGGCGAGGTCGACGAGCACGGAAGGGCGGGAGGAGGGCATCGGGGGTCCTTGGGGTGTGGGTGGACGAGAGGCCCTCCCCCGCTGGCGGGGGAGGGTTG
>JAIYAI010000122.1 GCA_027489135.1 Acetobacteraceae bacterium | reverse complement strand
CTCTGGGGCGCGGCGCAGGCGGGCAAGACCCACCTGCTGGCCTGGGCCGCGGCGCGCCACGGCTGGTCCGCGCTGCCCGGCGGCGGCCCCGCGCTGTGCGGCCTGCCCGCCCTGCCGCCGGCGGCCACCGGCGTCGTGCTCGACGATGCCGATTGCGCGGCCGAGGACGCGGCGCTGTTCCACCTGATCAACCTCTGCGCGGAGCGCCGCCTGCCGCTGCTGCTGGCGGGACGGGAGGCGCCGGCGCGCTGGCCCGTGGCGCTGCCCGACCTGCGCTCCCGCCTGCGCGGCACCACGGCCGTGCCGCTGCGGCCCCCGGGCGACGCGCTGCTGGATGCCCTGCTGGCCAAGCATTTTGCCGACCGGCAGCTGCGCGTCGATGCGGGTTTCCGCGCCTGGCTCCTGACCTGGCTGCCGCGCGACCCCGCCACGCTGGCCGAGGCCGCGGCACGGCTCGACCGCGCGGCGCTGGCCGCCGGCGGGCGCATCACCCGCCCCCTGGCGCGCCTCGTGCTGGCGGACCTGCCGGGTTTGCGGCCGGAAGACAGTGACGGTTCGGTGGCAGTCGCCGAGGGGTCCTCGCCGGATCAACCCGGGCTGCTGTAACCTCGTCCGCAGGAGTGCTTGCCGATGTCGCTCGCCGAGACGGTGAACCAGACCCAGCCCGAGCCCGTGCGCCGCAGCCGCGCCCCGGTGATCCCGCCCGGCGCGCCGGAGCGCTTCCTGAACCGGGAGCTCTCCTGGCTCGACTTCAACACCCGCGTGCTGGAGGAGGCGGCGAACCCGCGCCACCCGCTGCTGGAACGCCTGCGCTTCGTGGCGATCTCGGCCTCCAACCTCGACGAGTTCTACTCCGTCCGCGTCGCCGGACTGAGTGGCCAGGAGCGGGCAGGGCTGACGACCCTCTCGCCCGATGGCCGCACGCCGGTGCAGCAGCTGGCCGAGATCCACGACCGCGCCTCCGTCCTGCTCCTGGCGCAGCAGCAGGAATGGCGGACGCTGCGCGCCCTGCTGCGCGACGCCGGGCTGCTGGTCTGCGCGACCGAGGAGCTGACCGAGGCGGATCGCGCCTGGGCGGCGGAGTATTTCGCCGAGCGGATCTTCCCGGTGCTCACGCCGCTCGCGGTCGACCCGGCGCATCCCTTCCCCTTCATCGCCAACCTCGCGCTCTGCATGGTCTTCAAGCTGGTGCGCGAGGAGGATGCCGGGGTGATGCGGGCGCTGATCCCGCTGCCGCCCCAGATCGGCCGCTTCATCCGGCTGCCTGCCCTCGACGCCGCGGACCGGACGATCCGCTTCGTGCTGCTCGAGGACCTGATCACCATGTTCCTCCCCCAGCTCTTCCCGGGCTTCATCCCGGCCGACCAGGGGCTGTTTCGGCTGATCCGCGACACCGATGTGGAGTTCGAGGAGGAGGCCGAGGACCTCGTCCGGTCGTACGAATCGGCCCTGAAGCGTCGGCGCCGCGGCCGCGCGATCCGCCTCTCCGTCAGCGCCGAGACCGATGCCGACATGGTCGACTTCGTGGCGCAGGAGCTGGACGCCGAGCGGTCCGGGGTGTTCATCATCGACGGGCTGCTCGGCCTTTCCGACCTGACGCAGCTGATCGTCGACGATCGGCCCGATCTGCTCTTCACGCCCTATACGCCGCGCTTTCCGGAGCGAATCCTCGACTACGGCGGGGACTGCTTCGCGGCGATCCGCGCCAAGGACATCGTCGTCCACCACCCCTACGAGAGCTTCGACGTGGTGGTGCAGTTCCTGCGCCAGGCGGCGCGGGACCCGGCGGTGGTCGCCATCAAGCAGACGCTGTACCGCACCAGCCGCGACAGCCCGATCGCCCGTGCCCTGATCGAGGCAGCGGAGGCCGGCAAGAGCGTGTCCGCCATGGTCGAACTGAAGGCCCGCTTCGACGAGGAGCGCAACATCGCCCTGGCACGGGAGCTGGAAGCCGCCGGCGTGCAGGTGGTCTACGGCTTCACCGACCTCAAGACACACGCCAAGGTCTCGCTGGTGGTGCGGCGCGAGGGGCAGGGGCTGCGGTCCTACGCGCATTTCGGCACGGGGAACTACCATCCCGTCACCGCGCGCATCTACACCGACCTCTCCTTCTTCACCGCCGATGCGGCGCTCACGCGGGACGCGGCGAAGCTGTTCAACTTCATGACCGGCTATGCCAGGCCCGACATGATGAGCGGGCTGGCCTTCAGCCCGCTGACCACCCGCGCGACGCTGATGGCGCTGATCGACCAGGAGGTCCGCTTCGCGCAGGAGGGCAAGGCTGCCGGAATCTGGCTGAAGATGAACAGCCTGGTGGATGAGACGCTGATCGATGCGCTGTACAAGGCGTCCCAGGCCGGGGTGAAGGTCGATTGCGTGGTGCGGGGCATCTGCTGCCTGCGGCCCGGCGTGCCCGGGATCTCGGACAACATTCGGGTGAAGTCGATCGTCGGGCGCTTCCTGGAGCACAGCCGCGTCTACGTCTTCGGCAACGGCCATCGCCTGCCCTCGCGGCGGGCGCGGGTCTACATCTCCTCGGCCGACTGGATGGCGCGGAACATGGAATGGCGGGTCGAGACCCTGGTGCCGGTGCAGAACCCGACGGTGCATGCGCAGGTCCTGGACCAGATCATGGTCATGAACCTCAAGGACACGATGCAGAGCTGGGAACTGGGCGCCGACGGCCGGTGGCGCCGGCTGCCCGCCGGGGCCAAGCCGCTCTCGGCGCATGAGTATTTCATGACCAACCCCTCGCTCTCGGGCCGCGGCAGCGCGCTCAACCGCTCGGCGCAGCCGGCCAAGCGCCAGCGCCCCGACCGGGTGGCGCAGGACTGAGCCCCGGGAACCGACGCATGAGGATCACTGCTTGAACGATCTTGGCTGGCATGGCGGCGCCATGGGTGGCTCCGGCTCGCAGCGCGCGCCGCGGGCGGGGGTGGTTGATCTCGGCTCCAATTCGGTCCGCCTTGTCGTCTTCGAGGGGCGGGGCCGCAACCCGCAGGCGATCTTCAACGAGAAGGCGGTGCTCGGCCTCGGCCGCGGCTTGCAGCAGACGGGCCGGCTGAACGACGAGAGCGTGGAGGCCGCGCTCACTGTGCTCGGCCGCTACCACGCCGTCGCCCGTGCCATGCAGGCCGACCCGGTGGAGGTGCTGGCCACTGCGGCGGTGCGCGACGCCTCGAACGGCCCGACCTTCGTTGCGGCGCTGCAGGCGCGGATGCCGGGCGTGCCGATCCGCATCCTCGCGGGGGAGGCGGAGGCCGAACTCTCCGCCGAGGGCATGCTGATGGGGTTTCCCGACGCCGACGGCATCCTGGGCGACATCGGCGGCGGCTCGCTCGAGCTCGTGCGTCTCGATGCCGGGCGCATCGCCCGCATGGCCTCCCTGCCGCTCGGCACCATCCGCCTCTCCGACCGGGCCGGCGGCGACGTCGCGCGGGCGCGGGCGATCGCCGAGGAGGAGTTGTCGCGACAGAAATGGCTGCGCGAGGGCGAGGGGCGGGATCTCTACCTGGTCGGCGGCGCCTTCCGGGCGCTGGCGCGGATGCATATCGCGCAGACCGCATACCCGCTGGCCATCGTCCACCACTACGTCCTGCGCCGGGAGGAGGCCCGGGACCTCGCCGGCGTCGTCGTCGCCGCGTCGCGCCGGGTGCTGGAACGGATGCCCGGCGCGCCGCAGAAGCGCCTCTCCGACCTGCCCTTCGCGGCGGTCGCGCTGCGCCGGATGCTGCGCGCCACCGGCGCCGCGCGCGTGGTCTTCTCCGCCAACGGCCTGCGGGAGGGGTGGTATGCGCGGCTGCTCGATCCGGCCGAGCGCGCGCTCGACCCGCTGCTGGCCGCCGCGCGGGAACTGGCGTTCCGCTGGGGCCGTGATGCCGGACTGCCGCAGGCGCTGCTGGCCTGGACCGATCCGATCTTCCCTGGCGAAGACCCGCGCTTCCGGGCGCTGCGGGAGGCGGCCTGCTGGGTCTCCGACATCGGCAGCCACGACCATCCGGAGTACCGCGCCGAGCAGGTCTTCCTGCGCATCCTGCGCCAGCACGGCGTCGGGCTGGATCACCACGCCCGCGCCTTCCTCGCCCTGACCGCGGCGCTGCGGTACGAGGCCGGGCCTGACAATGCCTTCCTCTCGCCGACGCGGGTGTTGCTGGACGTGCCGACGATCCGCCGGGCCGAGGCGCTCGGGGCGGCGCAACGGCTGGCCTATACGCTCTGCGGCGGCACGCCGGTGCTGCTGGCGAAGACGCGGCTGGCGCGCGAAGACGGCCGGCTCGTCCTGATGCTGGCCGAGGGCAAGGGCGTCTTCGCCGGGGAAAGCGTGCTGCGGCGGGTGGAGGCGCTGGCGGCGTCGCTCGGCCTCGAGCCCGAGGTCAGGGTGACCGAGCCGGCCTGACCGGCCTTCCGCGCATCGCCGATTCGCGTGATGCGGGATGGGTGGGTTGGCGTGCTACCGTTGCGCGCACGACCCATGCGGAGGCGGCGCAACATGCCCGACCCAGCGACCCCGCCCCTCACCGATACCGACGCGGCGCTCGGCTACGTCCGCGACCTGCAGCGCGACGGGCGGCTGCTGCTGCGTCACGTGGCGCGGCGCACCGACCGTTCCGTCGCCGCGGCGACTGCCGCCGGTGCCCCGGCGATCGAGGTGCTCACCGCCAACCCGCATGACATCGTGCACGACCCGGACCGGCTGGAACTGCTGGCCGGCACCGTCGACACGCTGAGCCGTCAGGCTGCGCCGGCGACCGCGAGCACCATCCGCCTGACCAGCGCCTATTTGCGCCTCGCCGACGAGGGGGGCGAGCCGCCGCCCGAGGTGAAGAGCCG
>JAIYAI010000344.1 GCA_027489135.1 Acetobacteraceae bacterium | reverse complement strand
TACAGGCCGGACCCGATCCCGGAACCGCTGCTGCGCACCCTGTTCGCCGCCATGCAGTCGGCGCCGAGCAAGTCCGACCTGCAGCAGTATTCCGTCATCGTCCTGCAGACGCCGGAGAAGATCGCGCAGATCGCGCGCTGGATCGGCGGCATGGACTGGATCGCCGAGGCGCCCGTCTTCCTGCTGTTCTGTGGCGACATCCGCCGGGCGCGCCGGGTCTGCGAGATTCATGGCCGCGTCCATGTGAACGACAACGTCGACACCTTCATCAACGCCACCGCCGATGCCTCCCTGGCGATGGGCAGCATGATCCTGGCGGCGGAGGCGGCGGGCCTCGGCACCTGCCCGATCAGCTATGTGCGCAACCATGTCGAGAAGATCGGGCCGATGTGCGGCCTGCCGGAAGGCGTCTTCCCCGTCGCCGGGCTGACGCTGGGCTTCCCGGAGGGCAACCGCAACTGGCTCTCACCGCGCCTTCCACAGCACCTGGTCGTGCACCGGGAGCGCTACGACGACAGCGACCTGGACGGCGCGCTGCCGACCTACGACGCCGCCCGCCCGCCGGCCCGGCCGCGCTACCCGGAGATCCACGGCCCGAAGCCGGAGGGCTGCGGCTGGAGCGAGAACGCGGCGCGCCAGACCTCCGTGCCGGAACGCTTCGGTCTGCGCACCTGGCTGAAGACGCGGGGGCTGTCGCTTGACTGATGGCAGCACGCCGCCCGATCGCCGCGGGGAGCCAGCGTCGGCGCTGGCGCCCGAAGGCGGGCATCGGTCGGCCACACCACCGGTCCGGGAAAAGCCGACCGACGACAACCCCGGCGGTCCCGCGGAAGCCAAGCGCGCGCCGACCCGCGCGGTGCGGCCGCGCCACGCGGCCTCCCTGCTGCTGTGGCGCCGGGGCGCTAAGGGGTTGGAACTGCTGATGGGTCTGCGGCACGCGAACCACCGCTTCCTGCCGAACGTGCTGGTCTTCCCGGGCGGGCGCGTCGATGTCGGCGACCATCGCTGCAAGGCGGTGAGCGAGTTGCGCGCGGGCACGATCACGCATCTGAAGCGCAACGCGCCGGGCTCGCTGGCGCGCGCGCTCGGCATCGCCGCGGCGCGGGAGCTGCACGAGGAGACGGGCCTGGTGATGGGCCGGATGGAGGGGCAGCGGCTGCACCCCGACCTCGGCGTGCTGGACTATCTCTGCCGGGCGGTGACGCCACCGAACCGCTTCATGCGCTTCAACGCCCGCTTCCTGATAGCCCCGGCCGAGGCGGCGCATGGCCATATCCGCGGCTCGGGCGAGTTGGAGGAGCTGCGCTTCTTCACGGTGGAGGAGGCGCGGCGGCACAAGATGATCTCCATCACCGCCAAGGTGATGGACGAGTTCGAGGCCTGGCTGGGGATGAGCGCCGACGAGCGGGCAGAGCGGCCGCTGGTCTGCTTCCGCAGCGGGCGGAAGAACATGGATGCGCGGACCTTCGAGGCGTGATCATGGAGATCATGCCTGGCTTCACCGTCACGGATGTCGAGACCAGCGGCGCCCGCATCCGGCTCCGTCACGGCGGCAGCGGCCCGCCGCTGCTGCTGCTGCACGGCAATCCGCTGACGCATGTCTCTTGGCACGCCGTGGCGCCGCGCCTGGCCGAGCGCTTCCATGTCGTCGCCGCGGACCTTCGTGGCTATGGCGACAGTTCGGCGCCGGAGGAATTGCCGGACCACAGCAACTGCTCCTTCCGCGCCATGGCGCAGGACCAGGTGGAGGTGATGCAGGCGCTGGGTTACCAGCGCTTCTTCGTCGCCGGCCATGACCGTGGCGCGCGGACGACGCACCGCATGGCGCTCGACCATCCCGATCGCGTGCTGAAGGCGGCGCTGCTGGACATTGTGCCGACGCTCGACATGTGGGCGGCGATGGACAAGGAGGGCGCGATCGGCGGCTGGCACTGGCCCTTCATGGCCCAGCCCGCGCCCTTCCCGGAAACCATGCTGGGCAGCGTCGACCCCGACTGGTTCATGCGCAAGAAGCTGCTGAAGCTGACCGCCGACCTGAACCACATCCCGCCGGCGATCTGGGCCGAATACATTCGCTGCTTCAACGCGAAGACGATCCGCGGCTCCTGCGGCGACTACCGTGCGGCGGCGACGATCGACTGCGACCTCGACACCGCCGATCTCGGCCGCAGGCTGGCGATGCCCGTGCTGGTGCTGTGGGGGAAGGCCAGCAGCGTCGGCAAGCGCTTCGCCGATCCGCTCGGCCTGTGGCGGCTGCGCGCCGAGGATGTGCGCGGCGAAGCCCTGCCGAGCGGGCACTACGTCAACGAGGAAGCGCCGGAGCAGGTGCTGGACTGGTTCCTGCGCTTCTTCGGCGGGTGATCGGGTCTCGGCTTGGGGCTACCGTGCCCGCCAGCGCCCTCCCTCCTCCGACACCACCAGCCCGTCCTGCTGCAGCTTGATCAGGTGGCTCAGCAGGCTCCGCCCCGCCGGCCCGACCAGCCGCGGGTCGAGCGCGCCATAGACCGGCGGCACGAGTTCCACCGCCGTCGCCGTACCCGCGGCCCGCAACGCGTCCAGCGTCTTCGCCTCGCGCTCCAGCCGGTGTGCCTTCAGCCCCGCCAGGAAGGGCGCCGGATCCGGCAGCCGCGGGCCATGGCCACAGAGATACATCCTGTCTGCCGCGCCGCGCGCGATCAGACGATCGAGGCTGGTCATATAGGCGGTCATGTCGCCATCCGGCGGGCTGACCACGCTGGTCGACCAGCTCATCACCATGTCGGCGCTGAAGAAATTCCCCGCCGCCCCGTCCATCGCGAAGCACAGGTGGTTGCCGCAATGCCCGGGCGTGTGCAGCGCGGTCAGGCGCCAGTCGTCGCCCTCCACCACGCCGCCATCCTTCACCTCCACATCCGGGGTGAAATCCTGGTCGCCGCCCTCCCCGCCCTGGTCGGGCGGCGTGACATGGCGGCCCCAGCCATAGGTCGGTGCCCCCGTCGCCGCCTGCAGCGCCCGCGCACCGGGCGAATGGTCGCGATGGGTGTGGGAGACGATGATATGGGTGATCTCCTCCCCCTTCACCGCGTTCAGGATGGCGGCGAGATGCGTCGCATCCGCCGGCCCCGGGTCCAGCACGGCGACGCGACCGCGGCCGATGATCCAGGTATTGGTGCCGCGGAAGGTGAAGGCGGAGGGGTTGTTGCACAGCACGCGGCGGACGCCGGGGGCGGTGTCCTCGACCTCGCCGTGCACGAGATCGTCCTTGCGCAGGAACTGGATGCTCATCAGGTCTTCCCCCCGGTTTCTCGCTGCCGCCGTCGCACCAGCTCCCGATGCAGGATGTAGAGTCCGGCGAAGACGATCAATGCCGAGCCCGCGATCGTGGTCAGCGCCGGCACGTCGCCCCAGACCCACCAGCCCAGCGCCATGGCCCAGACCAGCGCCGAGTAGGAATAGGGCGCGACGGCGGAGACCTGCGCACTGGCCCAGGCCTCGGTCAGCATCCATTGCGCGACGCCGCCCAGGAGGCCCATCGCCACCAGCAGGCCGAGCTGCTCCCAGGTCGGCGTCACCCAGACGAAGGGCAGGGCCACCAGCGTGAACAGCGTGATCAGGAGCGACTGGTAGAGCGTAATCGTGGCCGAGCTTTCGGTCGCCGAAAGCTGCCGCACCAGCATGGTCGTCGCCGCCGAGAACAGGCCCTGCGCCACCGCCGCGACGATGCCGATCACCGGCGCCGCCGCGCCGAATGTGCCCTGCCCTGCGGCGATCACCAGCACGCCGCAGAAGCCCGCCGCCACGGCCGACCAGCGATGCACGCCCACGCGCTCGCGCAGGATGAAGATCGCCAGCACCGTCACGAAGAGCGGCGTGGTGTATCCCAGCGCCGTCTGCACCGCGAGCGGCAGCACGGTCAGCGCATAGAAGCTGCAGGCCTGGGCCATGGTGCCGGTGCAGGCCCGCGCGACATGGCCGCCGAAGCGCTTCGTCCGCGCCCCACGCAGCACGCCCCCGCTGCGGGCTAGGATCACGAGCACCACCGGCAGGGCCAGCAGGCCGCGGAAGAACATCATCTGGGCGACGGGAATGGTCTCGCCCAGCGCCTTCACCAGGGCGGAGACACCGGTGAACAGCGCGTGGGACGTCACCATCAGCAGGGCCCCACGGCGGATGTCGTGGCGGAGCGGCATTACGCGGCGGCTCGTTCCGCGGCCCGCCGCACTCGTTCCCTATGCAGATTGTACAGCCCCGCGGCGATCACGACGCTCGCCCCCGCCAGGGTCGTCCAGGCCGGCACCTCGCCCCAGAGCAGCCAGCCCAGCACCAGGCCCCAGAGCAGCGGCGAATACTCGAAGGGCGCGATGGCCGAGACCGGCGCCAGCCCGAAGGCCCGCACCAGCATCAGATGCGCAAGCGCCGTTGAGACCCCGAAGATCAGGATGGCGAGCAGCGCCTGGCCGCCCGGGATGATGCCCGCGAAGCCCGCGCCGCCGGGCGGCGCCAGCGCCGGCACCGCCATCAGCGCCAGCCCCACCGGCAACTGCGCCAGCATGTGCCAGAAGGCGATGGCCTGCGAGGTCTCGGTGGCGGACAGCATGCGGGTCCAGATCCGCGCGATCGCCATGCCGCAGGTCGCGGCCAGCAGCATCGCCGTCTCCCAACGCCAGAGGTCGCCGCCAGGCTGCAGCATGACCAGCACGCCCAGGAACCCGACCCCGGTCGAGAGGAAGCGGCGCCAGCCCACCTTCTCCCCCAGCAGCGGGATGGCCAGCAGGGTCATCGCCAGGGGGGCCACCGCCGCGACGGCGTAGCTGTCGGCCAGCCCCACGCCGAGCATCCAGGCCAGGAACCACACCGCCGTGATGGCCGCATTCAGCAGGCTGCGCGCCGCCACCAGCCCCCAGCGATGCACATGCAGGCCCCGGCCCCGCACCACCAGAGCGATCACCAGGGCGCTGACCACGCCGCGCCAGATCATGGCGGCGGCCGCGCCGAGCTCCGGCAGGGCCCATTTCACCGCGGCATCGGCGCCGGTGACGGTGGCGTAGCCCAGCGCGGCCAGGGCCAGGCCGCGCACCGCCTCCTCGCCCGTGCTCCCGAGGCGCACGGCCATGCCCGCCCCGCGACTCATGGGCGCGTGGCGGGAAAGGCGGCAGTCATGGCGAAGGCTGTCCTCCCGGTGGGCAACCCCTTCCTTAGCCCCGTATTGCGGCGGGGTCAGGGCCGCGCACGGCCCTCGCCTGCCGTCCCCGCGCATGGCAGAAGCGCCGCGACAGCGGACGGGGCCCCGTGGAAGCCGACGAATACGACCTGATGGACGCGGTCGAGGACGCGATGTGGTGGTACCGCGCCATGCACGCGCGGGTGATCGACGCGCTCACCGACCAGGCCTGGCCGCGGCACCTGCCGCTGCTCGATGCCGGCTGCGGCACGGGTGGGTTCCTGGCGCGGCTCCGGGCCGAGCAGCCCGGGATCGCCGCCGAGGGGCTGGAATTCCACCCCCCCGCCGCCGACCGGGCGCGGGCCAAGGCGGGCGTGCCGGTCACCGTCGGCAGCGTGAACGCCATGCCCTTCGCCGATGCCAGCTTCGGCGCCGTGGTCAGCCTCGACGTGCTCTGCCATGCCGGGGTGGAGCCCGCCGACGCGCTGGCGGAGATGGCGCGGGTGCTCGCCCCCGGCGGCCTGCTGGTGCTGAACCTGCCGGCCTATGCCTGGCTGCATTCGGCCCATGACGTGCGCGTCCACAATGCCCGCCGCTTCACCGCCGGGGAGGCGCGCGGCCTGCTCGCCGCCGCCGGCCTCACGGCGCCGCGCACCGGCTACTGGAACAGCCTGCTGCTGCCGCTGATGATTGTGCAAAGAAAAATCATCGCTCGCCCCGCGCCCGAGAGCCGCTCCGATGTCGCCCCGTTTTCGCCTTGGGCGGACCGCACATTGCACGCGGTGACGGCGGCCGAGCGTATCCTGGCGCGCCCCTTCGGCGGATTGCCTGCCGGCGGGTCGCTGCTGGCAACGGCCCGCCGCCCGTCATGACCGCCCCCACCGTTTCCCGGCCGGAGCCGCCCGCCCCCATGGACCACAACATGCCGATCGAGAGCCTGAGCCGCATCGGCCAGGACCAGCCCGTCGGCCTTTCCATCGTCGTCCCCGTCTATCGCGGCGCCGCCACCGTCGGCGCGCTGGTCGAGGCGCTCTCCGCCCTCCGCCCCGTCGGCGGTATCGAGATCATCCTGGTCAACGACGGCAGCCCGGACAATTCCGGCGATGTCTGCCGCGCCCTGGCGGCCACCGCGACCGTGCCGCTGACCTATATCGAGCACGCCCGGAACTACGGGGAGCACAACGCGGTCATGACCGGGCTGCGCCACGCCCGCGGCAGCTACGTCATCACCATGGATGACGACCTGCAGAACCCGCCCGAGGAGGTGGTGCGCCTCTACGACCACGCGCGCCTCGGCAACTGGGACGTGGTCTACACGCGCTACGCGGTGAAGGAGCATGAGGGCTGGCGCAACCTCGGCAG
>JAIYAI010000813.1 GCA_027489135.1 Acetobacteraceae bacterium | reverse complement strand
GGGCGCCACCCGGTGGCGATGCCGGAGGTCGCGCCCATCGCCTCCGGTCCGGACTACGGGTTCGATCTGGCCCAGGCGCGGCGGCTGCTGCCGCTGGTGGCGGAGGGGCATGCGGCGTCGCTGGCCGAGCTGGCGATCCGCTTCGCCATCACGCCGGCGCGGATGGGCACGGCGCTGATCGGCACGGCCTCGGTCGAGCAGCTTGAGGTCGCGCTGGCGGCGGCGGCGACAGGTCCGCTGGCGGCGGAGACGTTGGCGCGGATCGATGCGCTGCTTGGGCCGGCCGCCGCGTGAGCGAAGGCGCGCCTAGCATCGTGGCGGCGGCGCCGCCGCCGGCGGGGGTTGGGCCGCGCCTCGGGGGGCTCGGCTTCCTGATGGTGGCGGCCTTCGCCTGGGGCCTGAACTGGCCGGTGCTGAAGTACCTGATGGCGGACTGGCCGCCCTTCACCTTCCGCGTCTACGGCGCGGTGGGGGCGGTGCTGCTGCTGCTGGCGGTGGCCTGGCGGCAGGGCGATGCGCTGTGGCCGCCGGCCGGGCAGTGGGGGCGGCTGAGCGTCGCGGGGGTGCTGAACGTCACCTCCTGGGGCGGCATGGCGCCGCTGGCGCTGTACTGGCTGGACGCGGCGGAGGCGGCGATCATCGCCTACACCATGCCGGTCTGGGCGATGCTGCTGGCCTGGCCGGTGCTGGGGGAGCGGCCGACGCCGCCGCGCCTGGCCGGCCTGGTCTGCGGGCTCACGGGCATGGTGCTGCTGATGCTGGGCCCGGCGCTGAACGACTACGCGGTGTCGAACCAGGCGCCGTGGCTGGGGGAGAAGCTGCCCGGCCTCGCCGCCATCCTGGTGACGGCGATGATGTTCGCCGGCGGGGCGGTGTTCACCAAGCGCGCGCCCGTGACCATGCCGCCGGTGCCGCTGGTGGCCTGGCAGATCGTCATCGGCATGGTGCCGGTCGCGGTCATGGCGATGGTGCTGGAGCCGCGGGTCTGGCCGGCGGAGATCACGCCGCTGGGCTGGGGGTGCATCCTCTACGTCGGCGTGATCGCACAGGCGGTGGCGTATCTGTCCTGGTTCCGCGCGCTGAAGCGGCTGCCGGCGAGCGTGGCGACGATCGGGTCGCTGCTGGCCCCGGTGGTGGGGGTGGTGGGCAGCGGGCTGATCCTCGGGGAACCGCTGGAGGTGCGGCACCTGCTGGCGCTGGTCCTGGTGCTGGCCGGCATGCTGCTGGCAACGCGCAGCTGACGCGAAAACCGGTTGCCGGGGGGCGGCGCGGCAGGGATGCTCTGCCCCGCACACGACCCGGGATGGAACCGCCGCCATGAGTGCCGCCAGCGCCCTGATGCCCACCGCCGACACGCCCGCGCCCGCCGAGCGCGATGCCCTGTTCAAGACCTTCGGCCGCGCCTGGTTCAAGCGCGACGTCGACCTGCTGTTCCAGGCCGTGACGCCGGATTTCGAATGGCGCGGCGGCGATGGCGGCGTGCCGATCCGCGGGCGGGAGGGCGTGGCCGCCGAATTCGCCGCCATGGCCGCGCGCACGAAGCAGGTCCGCTTCGCCGACGTCCTCTACCACCACGCGCCCGATGCGAGCTTCATGACCTTCCGCATCATCGAGACCGATCCCGTGACGGGCGCGGAGACCGTGGATGTGGGCGTCGAGCGCTACCTGTTCCGCGACGGCCGCATCGCCGTGAAGGACGTCTACAAGAAGCGTGGCTGAGGCGCGCATCGCCCCGGCGGGGCCCGAGGACCTCGGCGCCGTCCGCTCGCTGTTCGCGGCCTATGCAGCGAGCCTGCCCGTCGATCTCGCCTACCAGGGCTTCGCGGCCGAGCTCGCGGGGCTGCCCGGTGCCTATGCCCCGCCGGCCGGCGCGCTGCTGCTGGCCCGGGGCGCGGACCGCACGCCGCTCGGCTGCGTCGCGCTGCGGCCGATGGCGGAGGCCGGCCTCGCCGAGATGAAGCGCCTCTTCGTCGCGCCAGCGGGGCGGGGCAGGGGCCTCGGTCGGGCGCTGGCGGAAGCGGCCCTCGCCGCGGCCGAGGCGCGCGGCTACCGGGAGATGCGCCTCGACAGCCTGCCGACGATGGCGACGGCCATCGCGCTCTACCGCATGCTCGGCTTCCGCGAGATCGCGCCCTACTACCCGACGCCGGTCGCCGGCACCGTCTTCCTGGCGCGCGCGCTCCGGCCGCGGCTTGCCGCCCATGGGGGGCGCGCGTAATAGTATAACATCATGCTGAACCCGCTCGCCCTCTCCGCCGGCGCCGGCGCCCGCCTGGTCCTCGCGGCGGGACTGGCGGCGCTGCTCTGGGCCGGTGTGGCCTGGGCCATGCGCGCATGACGCCCGGGGAGATCCGCCTCCTCGACCTCACCGTCTGCCATGAGCGGCGGCCCGCGGTGCACCACCTCTCCGGCAGCTTCGCGCCGGGCAGCCTGACCGCCGTGGTCGGGCCGAACGGTGCCGGCAAGTCCACCCTGCTGCGTGCGCTGGCCGGCCTGCACCGCCCGCAATCCGGCCGCATCGAGGATGGCGGCGCGCGCCTCGCCCTGCTGCCGCAGCAGGCCGCGATCGACCGCAGCTTCCCCGTCTCCTGCCTTGACATGGTGCTGATGGGGCTCTGGGCCGAGACCGGCGCCTTCCGCGCCGCGCCGCGCGATGCCCGCGCCCGGGCGGAAACCGCGCTGGGCGCCGTCGGCCTCGCGGGTTTCGAGGCGCGGCCGATCGGCAAGCTCTCCGCCGGGCAGTTCCAGCGCGTGCTCTTCGCCCGCCTGCTGCTGCAGGACGCGCCGGTGATCCTGCTCGACGAACCCTTCAACGCGCTCGACGCCCGCACCACCGCGGATCTCCTCGGCGTCGTGCGGCGCTGGCATGGCGAGGGGCGGACCGTCATCGCCGTGCTGCACGACCTCGACCTCGTCGCGCGCGACTTCCCCGAGACGCTGCTGCTGGCCCGCGAATGCCTGGGCTGGGGCCCGACCGACCAGGTGCTGACCGCCGCCAACCGCCTGCGTGCCCGCATGATGGCCGAGGCCTGGGCCGAGGACGCTGCCGTCTGCGATACCCGCGCAGCGGCCTGATCCCGGCAAGCATCGCGGCGTGGTCTTCGACCCTTTCCTCGAATTCGGCTTCCTGCGCCGCGCCCTGGTGGGCTGCCTCGCGCTGTCGCTGGCAGCGCCGCCGCTCGGCGTGTTCCTCGTGCTCCGGCGCATGAGCCTGACGGCCGACGTCCTGGCGCACGGCATCCTGCCGGGCGTCGCGCTGGGCTTCCTGGTCGGCGGCCTCTCCGTGCCCTTCCTGGCGACGGGCGGGCTGGTCGCCGGCCTGATCGTCGCGGTCGGCGCCGGCGCGCTTTCCCGCGCCACGGGCGGGCGTGAGGATGCCTCCTTCGCCGCGCTCTACCTGGTGGCGCTGGCGCTCGGCGTGGCGCTGGTCTCGATGGGCGGCGGCGGGGTCGAGCTGAACCAGATCCTTTTCGGCAGCGCGCTCGGCGTGGACGACGCGGCGCTGCTGCTGATCGCGGGGTCCTCCACCATCACCCTCGGCGTGCTCGCCTTCGCCTGGCGGCCGCTGGTGCTGGAATGCCTCGATCCCGCCTTCGGGGCGAGCGTCGGTGCGCGGGGCGCCTGGTGGCACCTCTCCTTCATGGCGCTGCTGGTGCTCAACCTGCTGGCCGCCTTCCAGGCGCTGGGAACCTTGATGGCCGT
>JAIYAI010000564.1 GCA_027489135.1 Acetobacteraceae bacterium | reverse complement strand
CATCGGCGGCCTCGGCGCTCGCCGCCGCGCCGCGCGCGCCCATCGCCACGCCGACATCGGCCGCGGCGAGGGCGGGCGCGTCGTTCACCCCGTCGCCCACCATCACCACGCGGCCGTAGCGGGCGCGCTCCTGCTCCACCATGGCGACCTTGCCGCCCGGGGTGAGGTCCGCGTGCACGGCGTCGAGGCCGGCCTGGGTGCCGATCTCCTCCGCCACGGCGCGGCGGTCGCCGTAGCGCTTGACGACGCGGCGGATGCCGGCGCCGCGCACCGCCGACAGCATCGTCCCGGCATCCTCGCGCAGCGCGTCGGCCAGCACGATCCGCCCTGCAAGCCGCCCGTCGATGGCGACGACGACCAGCGCCGCGCCGGCCGGCACCTCGGGCGGCAGGCTGGCGCGCGGCAGCTCGGTGCAGCGGGCGACGAAGCCGGCGCCGCCCACCACGACCGCCACGCCGTCGACCAGGCCGGCGACGCCGTCGCCCGGTGTCTCCTCGACGCCGGTCGGCAGCGTCAGGTGAAGGGCCTGCGCCCGGGCCGCCGCGACGAGGCTCTGCGCCACCGGATGCGCGCTGGCCTGGTCCAGGCTGGCGGCGGCGCCCAGCACCTGCTCGGCAGCGAAGCCCGGCTCGGGGTGGATGGAGAGCAGCCGGGCCCGCCCCTCGGTCAGCGTGCCGGTCTTGTCGAGCAGCAGGACACGGGCCAGGGCCAGCGCTTCCAGCGCGCCGCCCGACTTCACCAGCACGCCGGCATGCGCGGCGCGGGAGAGGCCGGCGATGATGGCGACCGGCACGGCCAGGATCAGCGGGCAGGGCGTTGCGACCACCAGCACCGAGAGCGCCCGGCGCGCATCGCCCGTCAGGATCCAGGCGCCGCCCGCCAGCGCCAGGCTCAGCGCGAGGAAGCCCAGCGCCCAGCGATCGGCGAGCCGCGCCATCGGCGCCTTGCTGCCCTGCGCCTGTTCCACCAGGCGGACGATGCCGGCGTAGGTGCTGTCGGCCGCCTCGCGCTCTGCCAGCAGGTGGAAGGCGTCGCCGGCATTCATGCTGCCGGAGAGCACGGCGCCCTCGGGCGGCACGCGCACCGGCATGGGCTCCCCGGTCAGCGCCGCGGTGTCGAGGATGGCCAGCGCCTCCCCCGCGACCCGACCATCGACGGGCACCACGTCGCCCTGGCGGATCAGCAGCAGGTCGCCAGGCCGCAACGCCGCGATCGGGACCGTCTCCAGCGATCCGTCGGCGCGCTGGCGGGTGGCGCTGCGCGGCATGCGGGCGAGCAGCGCTGTCATCTCCCGCCGCGCCCGCTGCCGCGCGAAGTCCTCCAGCACCTGGCCGCCGGCATACATCAGCGCGACGACGACGGCGGCGAGGGGCTCATCCAGCAGCAGCGCGAAGCCGATGGACAGGGCGGCAAGCAGGTCGAGCCCGGCCTCGCCGCGGCCGATGCCGCGCAGGATGTCGCGCAGCAGCACACCGAGCACCGGCACCGCGCCGAGGCCGAGCACCCACTGCGCCGGGGCATGCATGCCCGCCAGCATCAGCAGCAGCCCCGCGCCCAGCCCCGCCAGCGGCACGGCGGCCAGGGCCAAGGCCCAGGGATTGGCCGCAAGCAGGCTCATCGGTGCGCGATCACCGCGGCACGGTTCAGGCCGGCGCCAGCAGCTTCGCGGTCACCGCGGCGCGCAGGCGCTCCGGCACGGGCACGGTCTTCGATTGTTCGTGGCGGTGGACGTAGACGTGGATGAAGTGGCCCTCCGCGCAGGCGCTGTCGTCCTCATTGCGGAAGAGCCCGATCTCGTAGCGGATCGAGGACCCGCCGAGGCGGGCGCAGCGCAGCCCGACCGTGACCGTGTCCGGGAAGGCGAGGGGGGCGTAGTAGCGGCAGGTGGTTTCCACCACGAGGCCGACCTCCGTCACCGTCTCCAGATCGAGGGCGTTGTCGCCGAACATCCCGGCTTCCAGCAGGAAGCGGGCGACCCCGGTGTCGAAGAAGGAGTAGTGCTGGACGTTGTTGACGTGGCCATAGACGTCGTTGTCCATCCAGCGCGTCGAGAGGGTGACGAACCAGCGGTAGTCCGCGCGCCTCCCCACAGCCTTGCCGCTCATCCGCCCAGCGCCTCGTCCTCGATCGCCGTGTCCACGCAGGCCTCGAAGGGCGGCATGTGGGTCATGGCGCCGGAGGAGATCATCGCCTGCGCCAGCCGCTCCAGCGCTTCCCGCGGGAAGCGGGGCGTCGCCGGCCAGATGCCGAGCTTCTGGTAGCGGTCCATCGCGCGGACACGGTGGGAGGAGGGGACGTCGGGGAAATGCCCGGCGATGGCCGCGGCGATGGCGCCCGGAGTCTGCCGCGGCAGCCAGTCCAGGATCTCCGCCATGGCGCGCACCATCCCGCGCAGCGCATCGCGCTTCGAGGCGAGGTTGGCTTCCGTCGAATAGAAGGCCGTGTAGGCCGTCAGGCCGCGGCTGGCCTGGGCGTGCCACACGCTGCCGCCGCCATCCTCGACCCGGCAGGCGAAGGGCTCGAACATCTGCGCGAGGTCGAGGTCCCCGGCCAGCACGGCCTCCGCATTCTCCGCCATGGTGGGGCCGCGGTGGCGGTCGATCTCGGTCTCCGGGTCGATGCCAAGGCGGCGGAAGTCGTCATCCAGGCACCAGACCGGCGTCGGCACCTCGGACACCAGGCCGAGGCGCTTGCTCCGGACCTGCGCCAGGTCCCAGCCCGCGGGCGGCGGCGCCGCGGCGGTCAGCAGGAAGGGGTCCTTCATCACCACCGCGCAGAAGCTGCGCAGCGGGCAGGACGGGTCCTGGCTGCGCATCAGCATCGGCCGCATCGGGCCAGACCAGGCGAGATCGGCCTCCCCCGCCAGCAGCCGGGAGGCGGCGAGGTCGGGGGTCCCCGCCGTCTCGAAACGGACCTCGAGCCCCTGGCGGGCGAAGGCGCCGGTCGCCTGGGCGGCATAGAAGGGGGCGTAGAACAGGGCCCGGAAGGGCTCCAGCAAGGTGACGGTCTGCAACGGGTCGATTCTCCGCGCGGGGGGGCCAGGCTGCGCTGCCTCGGTCGTATTATGGGCGCCGCGGCGGCGTTGGGCGACTCGCCGCACCGGAGGCCGGCCTATGCGCCGACTCGGCGGAATGCGGCTTCGCCGGCGGCCCCGCCGGGGCTATAGGTCCAGTCCCCCAACGCCCCCCGGTTTCCGAGAGCCCCTTGCCGAATCCGACCCTGCCGGACAGCTTCCGGCTCCGTGCCGGCAATTTCAGCCTCCTGGTCCTGCGGCTGCTCGATCCGCGGCCGGAGCAGGTGCTGCCTGCGCTCGGAGACCAGTTCCGCCGCGCGCCGGGCTTCCTGCGCTTCGCCCCGGTGGTGATCGGGCTGTCGGATCTTCCCGCCGATGCCCGGGTGGATTTCCGCGCGCTGGTCGAGGGGCTGAGGGCGCTGGAGATCATCCCCGTCGGCACCATCGGCGGCACGGCGGAACAGCGCCAGGCCGCGCTCGCGGCCCGACTGCCGCCGATGCGCAGCGCCGCCAACGCCCGCGAATCGGAAGCCGAGGACGCGGCGCTGGGCAACGCCCCCCCCGCCGCGCCGCCGCCACCCGCGCCCATGGCCGCGGCCGCGCCCGAACCCGTCCCACCCCCGGGCGGCGCCCGCCCGGCCATGCTGGTCAGCGAATCGATCCGCTCCGGCCAGCGCGTCTATGCCCAGGGGACGGACTTGATCGTGACGGGCGGCGTGAACGCCGGCGCCGAGGTGATCGCCGACGGCAACATCCACGTCTATGGCCATCTGCGCGGCCGCGCCGTCGCCGGCGCCGGGCCCGAGGGCGACGCCACCGCCCGCATCTTCGCGCTCAACTTCGACCCGGAACTGGTGGCGATCGCCGGCCTCTACGCGGTGCGCGAGCAGCTTGGCGCGGGGGCGCCGGTGGGACGCCCCGTGCAGGTCCGGCTGGAGGGCGAGCAGATGCGCTTCGAGCCGCTATGACAGGGCGCGGGTTCAGGATGGCCGGGGGCGCCGGCGCGACGGGCATGTCGCCGCGGGCGCGCATGGATTTCAGCAGGGGGACCAACCCATGGCGGAAGTGATCGTCGTCACCTCGGGCAAGGGGGGTGTCGGCAAGACCACCAGCAGCGCCGCCGTCGCCACCGGCCTTGCCCAGCG
Source organism: Acetobacteraceae bacterium (assembly GCA_027489135.1). Taxonomy (GTDB): domain Bacteria; phylum Pseudomonadota; class Alphaproteobacteria; order Acetobacterales; family Acetobacteraceae; genus JAIEOP01. The sequence continues at coordinate 6,799 of JAIYAI010000564.1, read as the reverse complement.
CGGCAAGAAGACGGTGGTGATCGACTTCGACGTCGGCCTGCGCAACCTCGACCTCATCATGGGGGTCGAGCGGCGCGTGGTCTTCGACATCGTCAACGTCATCCAGGGCGAGGCCCGCCTCTCCCAGGCGCTGATCCGCGACAAGCGCGTCGAGACCCTCTCCATCCTCCCGGCCAGCCAGACCCGCGACAAGGACGCGCTGACCAAGGAGGGCGTCGGCCAGATCATCGAGGACCTGGCGAAGGATTTCGACTACATCCTCTGCGACAGCCCCGCCGGCATCGAGAAGGGCGCGCTGCTGGCGCTCTACTTCGCCGACCAGGCGATCGTGGTCACCAACCCCGAGGTCTCCTCGGTGCGCGATTCCGACCGCATCCTGGGCGTGCTCCAGTCCCGCTCGAAGCGGGCGGAGGAAAAGCGCGAGAAGGTGAAGGAGCATCTCCTCGTCACCCGCTACGATCCGGACCGCGTGGCGCGGGGGGAGATGCTGAAGCTCGAGGACATCCAGGAGATCCTGGCCATCCCGCTGCTCGGCGTGATCCCGGAGAGCGAGAGCGTGCTGAAGGCGTCGAACACCGGTACGCCGGTGATCATGGACTCCGAGAGCAATGCGGGCCAGGCCTACGAGGATGCGGTGGGCCGCTTCCTCGGCGACAACCGGCCGCACCGCTTCCTCGAGCCTGAGAAGAAGGGCGGTATCTTCAAGCGGCTCTTCGGGGGACGGGCGGCATGACACGCTTCAGCAGGGAAGGGAGGGCGACCTGATGGGCTGGCTCGACATCTTCCGCGCGAACCGCAAGCGCGAGCCGGACAGCGCTTCCCAGGCCCGGGAGCGGCTGCAGATCGTGCTGGCGCATGAGCGCATCGGCCGCACGCGGGAGGATTTCCTGCCGAAGCTGCAGGCCGAACTCGTCGCCGTGGTCGCGCGCTACGTGGCCATCGATCCGACCAAGGTGCGCGTCGACCTCGACCGCGGCGGCGACATGTCGACGCTGGAGATCGAGATCGAACTGCCCGGCCCGGTCGGCTCCGGCGGCGGGGTCACGGTGCAGGCGCGGCGGATGGCGGCGGGGTAGCGCGCGGTCCGCCGGGGCGGATCGTCGAAGCCTCGGATCGACCGTTTCCGTCAGGCCGGAGCGTGATCCGGCAGGGCGGTTCCCGCCCCCGGGCGGCCTGGGTTCCGATGGACACGATCCGATCCGTCGAGGCGGAGACGGGCCGCTCGCGGTCTCATCCGCCAGGAGCCGGGCGCCCCGGCCCCGCCCGGATCACCAGACCGGCGGAGGTGACGGTGTGGCCGGCGAGGGCAAGCCGCAGATGCGGCGCGTCCGCCGCGCCGCCCTCGTGCGGGTAGGGCGGCAGATCGACGAGGCGGTCGAAGAACCCTGGCGCCTCGGCCGACCCCTGCAAGGGCAGCATGCTGTGTCCATCCGCCGCCAGGTCGGCGGCGAGCCGGTCCAAGTGGCGGCGCTGGTAGAGCACGGTCGAGCCGCTGGCCAGGGTCTCGCCTGACGGATCGAGGTTGTACTCGGTGGTGTGCACGGCGATGCCGCCCGGGCGGAGCGCGCGCATGGCGTCGCGCACGAAGCGCGCGCCGGCCTCGAGCGAGCCGAGATGCTCGAGCGAGCAGACGGACCAGAGGAAGTCGAACTCGCCCCGGAGGAGGTCGGCGGGCAGCACGGCCATGTCGACGGGCCGGAAGCGCACCAGGCGGTCGAAGCTGGTTCGGTCGACGAGATCGGGGCGGAACAGCGCCTCCGCCTCGCTGGCGTGCTGGCTGGTGTTGCGCCAGGCCGCGGCGCGCGCGTCATCCCCGCCGAGGTCGCTGGCGAGGACATGGACGCCCTCCGCCGCCATGAGCGCCGGCAGCGGCTCCTGCCCCACCGCGAAGCCGAGGCCGCGCATGCCGGGTCCGATCATCCCGGATTCCCAGAGCACCTGGAGGACGAAGCAGTCCTCCCATACCTTGCGATGGTAGAGCGGCGCCATGCGGAGGCGGCGGCACCAGTAATGCAGCCACTCCTGCTCCAGGTCGTGCTGGGTGCAGATGCGGCTGCCGAGGCCGGCGCGGCGCGGCGCCACGGGCAGGACCGCCGCGGGCCCGGCCCGACCGGCGGCATAGTTCAGCCGCGCGAGTTCCGATCCGATCGCCTTGATGTTGCCGAGGGCGAGATCGACGAGGTGCAACGCGGCCTGCCCGCCGCCGACCGTCCTGCGCGGCGCGCCGGCACCGGGCGGCAGCGCGGGATCGGCAGGATGGGCCGAGGCGGACGCGGCCGCCATGTCCGCCGCGAACGCCCGCGGGAGGCGCAGCCGTTCCTCCCGCAGCACCACCACGCCGCCCGGTGCCACGCTGCCGATGGCATAGCGCAGCACCGTCCAGTGCAGCGCCCCGTCCGCCCTCCGCCTGGCCTGCGCCGATGCGAGGCGATGGCCGTCGCTGAGCTGCAGGCGCGTCGCCAGGGCGGCGGTGGGTGAGTCGTCCTCGAACAGCAGCGACTGCGCGGGTCCGACCTGAAGGGTGACAGGGTCGGCGCCGTCCATGGCGACACCGGCCTCCGGCCCATCCAGGCGCTGAACGGTGACGCGCCGGATCGCATGGCTGCCCGCCTCGGGACTCATGGCGTCGAGCGCGGTGCTCAGCCGCACCCCCTGCAGCGCGATGCCGCCCTCGAGCGCCAAGCGGACGGTCAGGTGCAGCACCGGGCTGTCGGCCGGCACACGGTATTCGTAGCGAAGCCGGCCGAGGCGCATGCGGCGGCCAAACAGCCCGCAGGGACCTTCCAGCACGGTCTCATGGAACAGCACAACCTGGCCCGCGAGGCGCTCCAGTCCCCAGGACGCGATGCCCGCCTCGACATCGATCGAGACCGGGCGGCCGCGGCTCCGGTACGCGAAGATGTTCCCGGAATGGCAGATCGGCGCGACCCCGGCGCCGTCCGGACCGATCTGGCCCTGGATGAGCAGGCCCTGCGAGAGGTCGCCGCTGAACTCGTGCCAGGGCGTGCGCAGGATGAAGCGGCGCGGGTCGCGCAGCGGCAGGTCAAGCGCGGGGCCGGCGGTCCGCGGAAAGGCAAGGCCGCCAGGCGAGGTGCCCCAGGCGGCGTCGAGGCGGGCCTCGGCCAGGAGTGGGGCTTCTGTCGCGCCGTGATCGTCGCCCCTCGCGGCGAGCATGCCCGATGGCACTTGCGGGTCCATGACGCACTCTTCGGGCCGGGGTTTCGCCCGCGCTATAGCAGCCCGGCGCGGGATGGCGAACACGCTTCCGGGAGCCAGCCTGGCCGCAGCGGCGTCGACCTTCGCGGGCCGCTTGTGACCGCGCGATGCGACGGGGCTTGCCGCGCGGCTATTCGGGAGAGGATGGCGCTGGGGAGGGCGGGATATGGCGTCCCAACTGCGACGAAAGTGAGAACTGGCAGATCCTAGCCCGACCAATGCCTTAGCGCTGCAGCGCGTAACCGGGGCAAAACCCCGGGCGTCGGGTCATTTTGGGGATTCCCTCGGTCACGGCGGCCGTGATTCGCTGCTGGTGTGCCGACGCCCCTGGATCCTGACGATCTGACCCCGGCGGAGCTGAAAGCTCTGGTGATCGAGTTGCTTGGCCGTGTGCGCGATCTGGAGCGGCAGGTGGCGACGCGGGATGCCGAGATCGCTCGTCTGAAAGGCCTCAAGGGTCGCCCGGAGATCAAGCCGAGCGGCATGGAGCAGGGAGCCAAGGCGCCGTCGGCCCCACCCGCCTGCGGACCGCGCCGCGGCGGCGGCCCCAAGACGTCGCGGCGGACCATCCACGAGGACCGCGTGGTCAAGGCGACGGTCCCGCCCGGCTCGCGCTTCAAGGGCTACCAAACCTTCGTGGTGCAGGACCTGGTGCTGCGCGCGCATGTGCTGCGGCTGCGGCGCGAATGCTGGGTGACGCCGGACGGGCAGCGCATCACCGCGGCGCTGCCGGCGGGGATATCCGGCCATTTCGGCCCGGAACTGCGCCGCTTTGTGCTGGCGCAGCACCATCAGGGCCAGGTGACGGTGGCGCGGCTGCTGGCGCTGCTGCGCGGGATCGGCATCGACATCTCCAAGCGCCAGGTGATGCGGCTGCTGATCGCCGGCCAGGACGACTTCGTCACCGAGGCTCGGGACGTGCTGCGCGCGGGGTTGGACACGGCGCGCTGGATTTCGGTCGACGACACCGGCGCGCGGCACGCCGGCGCGAATGGCGTCTGCACGCAGATCGGCAACCGGGACTTCGCCTGGTTCGGCACCACGCAGAGCAAGAGCCGGCTGAACTTCCTCACCCTGCTGTCTGCCGGCCATGGCGACTACGTCGTCAACGATGCGGCACTCGACACCATGCGCGACCGCGCCCTGGCCGGCCCGCTGCTCGCACGCCTGGCCGACAGCGCGGTACGGCACTTCGCCTGCCCCGCGGCCTGGGCGGCGCATCTGGAGCGGCTCGGCATCGCGAGCTTCGAGGGCAGCCTCGCACCCGCGCGGGTTGCCACCGAAGGCGCGCTCTGGGGCAGCATCGCAGCACACGGCCTGCTGCGCGATGCCGTCATCCTCAGCGACGACGCTGGCCAGTTCGATGTCGGCAGCCACGCGCTGTGCTGGGTGCATGCCGAGCGCCTGGTGCATCGGCTCGACACCTTCACCGAGGCCCAGCGCGCGGCGCAGCAGCACCTGCGCTGCCTGATCTGGTGGTTCTACGCCGATCTCAAGGCCTATCGCGCAGACCCCTCGCCGCGGCGGCGAAGCGAACTGCGCGCGCGCTTCGATCGCATCTTCAGACGACGGACCGGGTTCATCACGCTCGATCGCCTGTTGGCGCGGCTGCACGGGCGCAAGCCGGAACTGCTGCGCGTGCTCGACCGGCCGGAGATCCCGCTGCACACCAACGGCTCCGAAAACGACATCCGCGCCTGCGTCACCAAACGCAAGATCAGCGGCGGCACGCAGAGCGAGGCCGGGCGCAACTGCCGCGACGCCTTCCTCGGCCTCGCCAAGACATGCGCCAAGCTCGGCGTCAGCTTCTGGGAGTTTCTCGGGCATCGACTGCACGTGGCAGCCGCATCGATGGTGCCCGCACTGCCAGACCTCGTCAGGCTCCGCGCCACAGCCCGGTCGCCCGGAGTTTTGCCCCGGTTACGTTCCCAGCATACACGATTCCCAAATGGGAACCGGGAACCGGGAACGGCTCAGCCCTGATCATCCCCGTCGCGCTCGCCCCGGTACCGCGCCAGAGCCTCCTGACGCGAACCTTGGAACATCGGAACCTCCTGTCCCGTGGCGAGCGGGCCGTCCGGCACGTCGAGGTACTTCGGTGCCCCCTGGGTATGGGTCGTACGCGCCTTGACGAGCAGCCCGCGTTCGAGGGCTGTCTGGCCGAGGCCTTCAAGGCGGTTTTTCGGAAGATCGCATAGCGGCGCGGGAAGGTCGGCGCGCCCGTTCCACAGGCCGCCAACACCGCTGTAGGAGAAAGGAAGCCCTGCCGCTGCACATTCCGCGCATGCCTCAGCCAGGTGTTCGAGGAGCTGTTCCTCGCTGACACCACGCACGGGGTTGAGTTGCGACGTCATGTCGATCAGCCGTCCGGTGCCAGGATCCCGCCTGAACAGGAAGCGCTTGCCCACAGGCGCGCCGGCGTGGTTCGCCTTGACCAGGCTGCCCCAGACCAGCGCATCGGGCTCGACGCCGAGGTTGCGTGCATGCTTTGCCGCCTCGTCGGCGGTCAGGCGCCAGAGGGCAAAGGCGAACCTGCTGTTCGCCACCCACGCGCTGCTGCCGCGCATCGTCGGCCCATCGGCATCGATCGACTTTGCCACGTGTCCTAGCAGGATGATGGTACAGCGGTGACGGGAGGCGATCCCCCGGAGACACCGCATGAGCGGCTTCACGTATGTCGCATCGTTCTCATCGGCGTCGAGGAAGTCGCCTGCCGGATCGAGAATGAGCAGCGACAGAGGCCGGCCCGCCTTCTGAGCGGTATCCACAACAAGCCGTTCCAGCCCCGAGCGGGCAAACTCGGTCAGTGCCGCCGCCCGCCCTTCAGCGCGCACCAGCGCCAGGTCGAGGTCGGGCAGATCTACTGCGGGGATGACGTAGCAGGGCGCAGCGTTCCGGCGTCCATGCGGGTCAAGGACGGCGGCGCGCCGGTGAACCTCGTGGCGGTCGTCCTCGAGCGTGAGGAACAGGGTCGCGCCGAAGCCGTCGGGGCTGAGTTCGGCGCCAAGCAGCTTACGACCTACAGCATCGCCGCCGCCGAGCGCCACAGCGAGGCAAAGGTCGAGCGCGGTGACCGACTTGCCGACACCACCCGGGCCGAAGAGGATGCCGACTGTGCCAACGGGCATGTGCAGCTTCAGCAGGTACTGCTGGCGCGGCGGCGTCCCCTCCGTGAAGAGGTCCAGACGGAATTTCTCGATGTCGAGCGCGTCGCGCGCCTGCTGCGGCGCCTCCTCCCTGATCTTGCCGCGCGCAGTGCTCACGGCCCTCGGGATGTCGTCGTAGCGCGCCTGCCATCGGCCGGTCTGGATGATGCCGTCCTTGATGTCGCGGACCGCGTCCGGGACGGCCTCCATCACGCCGCGCAACGTCAGCACGACCTGGGCGTCCGCCATGCCGCCCTTGAGGTACCTCATGGCCAGCGCGGCGATCGGCGTATGGTAATCCGCGCCGCTCAGGATGACCGAGATCAGCTCGGCAGTGTCGCGGGCCTCGCCGGCGCCGTCATCCTGGCCCGGGCCGGCCTTGCCAGGATCCCGGTCGGTGGCGGCGGGTCTGGCCTCCCTGAGCCGCTCCAGCGCGT
>JAIYAI010000203.1 GCA_027489135.1 Acetobacteraceae bacterium | reverse complement strand
CATCCTTGCTGGTCAGGAAGATGACCGGCATGGCGCTGCGCTGGCGGAGGCGCTGCAACAGCTCCATCCCATCCATGCGCGGCATCTTGATGTCGAGCACGGCGAGGTCGACGGGCCGGGCCATCAGGCCCTGTAGCGCGCTTTCGCCATCCGTGTAGGTGCGGACGGTGAAACCCTCCTGCTCCAGCGTCATGGAGACGGAGGTCAGGATGTTGCGGTCGTCATCCACCAGGGCGATCGTATGGGGCATGGTCCTCGGGGCTCCACCGGCATAGGTCAGGCCGGCACTTCAGGCCGTAGCATGGCAGGGCCGGATGATGGCCCCCAAATGTGGCGCAACCCGGACGGGAATCGAGAGCCGCCATGGCAGAGACCGCACCCCCGACACGCCAGGATCCCGGCAATGCCGCCTTCCAGGCGCGCTGCCTGCTGCGCGCGGCGGCGTCAGCCACGCTCGCGACCCAGACCGATGGCCAGCCCTTCGCCGCCCTGGTGACGCCGTCGATGGCGCCGGACCTGACGCCGCTGCTGCTGATTTCCTCCCTCTCCGAGCACACGCGCCACCTGCGGGCGGAGCCGCGCTGCGCCCTGGCCGTCACCGGCGCCGCGGTGGGGCCGAACCCGCAGACCGCGCCGCGCGTGACGCTGACGGGGATGGCGGAGCCGGTTCCGGAGGACGAGGTCCCGGCGCTGAAATCGCGCTGGCTGGCGAAGCACCCCTATGCCGCTTTTTACGCAGATTTCGGGGACTTCGCGCTGTGGCGGATCCGCCCCGGCGGCGCGCTGCTGGTGGGCGGCTTCGCCCGCGCCACCCGCATCAAGGTCGCGGACCTGCTGCCCGACCGGGTAGCCGTGGCGGCGATCGCGGCGGCAGAGGCCGAGATCATCGGCCATGTGAACGCCGACCACCCGGACGCGGTGGCGGCGATCGCGCAGGGGCTGCTGGGCGGCGCGGCGGGAGCGTGGCGGATGGTGGCGGTCGATCCGGACGGCGCCGACCTGGCGCTGGCGGAGGCCCCGGGGCAGGCCGAGGGACAGGTTGGGGGGCAGCCATGCGTGCTGCGCCTGCCCTTCGCGGCCCCTGTCGCCAGCGCGGAGGCGGTGCGGATCGAACTGGTCCGCGCGGCGCGGGAGGGGCGGGCCGCTCGCGACCCCGGCTAAGGCTGCGCGGCGCGCCGGAGTCGGATAAGTGCGCGACCATGGATTTCGCGCGGATGGGTACCTCGGCCCGTCCAGAAATGTCTTATTTTCCAGAAACTCGCCCGCCTTATTGTGCAGTTGCTAAGCGACCGCGTTGCACCCCCCGCGCCCTGGCCTTAATTCCGACCCGAAGACCGGCCATACGGCCCCCCATGCCGCCGCCGGTCACGGCCCGACTGCCGCGCCGACCCTGCCTGTCCTGGAGGACGTCCCAAATGCCTTCGCCCGCAACCGCGCTCTCTGGCACCGGCGTCGCCGGCGCCGGAACGGTCCATGCCAACCTGACCGCATCCGGCCTGACCGCCCATGCCCTGCAGCGCGGCGAGGGCCGCCTTTCCGCCGACGGCGCCTTCATGGCCGTCACCGGCATCCACACCGGCCGGTCCGTGCAGGACAAGTTCGTCGTCGACGACCCGGAGGTCCATGACGACGTCTGGTGGGGCAAGATCAACCAGCCCATGCCGGTGGCGAAGTACAAGGGCCTCGCCGCCAAGGTACGCGGCTGGCTCGGCCAGCGGCCGGTGCTGTTCACCCAGGACCTCTACGCCGGCGCCGATCCCGCGCACCGGATCCGCGTGCGCCTGGTCACGACCAACGCCTGGCACGCGATGTTCGCGCGCAACATGTTCATCCGCCCGCCGCGCAACGACCTCGACGGCTTCAAGCCCGACTTCACCATCCTGCACGCGCCGGAGTACGAGGCTGATCCGGCCGAGGATGGCTGCCGCACCAGCACCTGCATCGCGCTCTCCTTCGCGGAGCGCACCATCCTGATCTGCGGCACGAGCTATGCGGGCGAGATCAAGAAGTCGATCGTCACCGTGCTGAACTGGCTGCTGCCGGCGCGCGGCGTGCTGCCGATGCACTGCTCCGCCAATGTCGGCCGCGCCGGCGACACCGCGCTGTTCTTCGGCCTCTCGGGCACCGGCAAGACGACGCTGAGCAGCGACCCCGAGCGCAGCCTGATCGGCGACGACGAGCATGGCTGGTCCGACAAGGGCGTCTTCAACTTCGAGGGCGGCTGCTACGCCAAGGTCATCCGCCTCGAGCAGGAGGCCGAGCCGCAGATCTGGGCCGCGTCGCACCGCTTCGGCGCGGTGCTGGAGAACGTGGTCGGCGACGAGCACGGCCATCTCGACCTCGACGACGGCTCGCTGACCGAGAACACGCGGTCCTGCTACCCGCTGGAGTTCATCCCGAACACCGTCGCGGGCGGCCAGGCCGGCAAGCCGAAGAACGTGGTGATGCTGACGGCGGACGCCTTCGGCGTGCTGCCGCCGATCGCCAAGCTCTCGCCGGCGCAGGCGATGTACCACTTCCTGTCGGGCTATACCGCGCGCGTCGCGGGGACGGAGAAGGGCCTCGGCAAGGAGCCGCAGGCGACCTTCAGCACCTGCTTCGGCGCGCCCTTCCTGCCGCGGCACCCGGAAGTCTACGGCCGCATGCTGGCGGAGCGCATCGCCAAGGACGGCGCCGATGTCTGGCTGGTCAACACCGGCTGGACCGGCGGCGCCTACGGCACCGGCAAGCGGATGAGCATCCACCACACCCGCGCCCTGCTACGCGCGGCGCTGGATGGGTCGCTGGCCAAGGTCGAGTTCGTGCGCGACCCCTTCTTCGGGCTGATGATGCCGAAGGCGGTGCCGGGCATTCCGGCCAGCGTGCTGAACCCGCGCGAGACCTGGGCGGACAAGGACGCCTATGACCGCACGGCCCGCCAGCTCGTCGGCCTGTTCGAGAAGAACTTCGAGACCTTCGCCGGCGCGGTGGGGGACGACGTGAAGGCCGCCGCGATCCGCGCCGCGGCCTGATGCAGCGGGGGGCGCTCGCCCT
>JAIYAI010000018.1 GCA_027489135.1 Acetobacteraceae bacterium | reverse complement strand
GTGGTGAAGGTGAGGTTCTGGTGCGCCTTGGCAACGTTGGGCGCGAGCGACTTGTCACACGTCACATAGCCGATCTTCCAACCCGTCAGGCTGAAGGTCTTGCCCGCGCTGCCGATTCGCATGCAGCGCTCTCGCATCCCCGGCAAAGTCATCAGCGGGATATGCTTCCAGCCATCGAAAGTCAGGTGCTCATGGACCTCGTCGCAGACGGCGTAGGCGTCGTGCTTCTCCAGCAGGCCGGCGATGAAGGCGAGCTCGCTCTCGGTGAAGACCTTGCCCGTCGGGTTCATCGGCGTGTTGAAGAGGATGGCCTTGGTCTTCGGCCCGAAGGCCGCGGCCAGCGCGTCGCGCGGCAATTCCCAGTCCGGCGGGCTCAGGCGCACCATTCGGGGAATGGCGCCGAGCAGCTTCACCACCGGCAGGTAGGTGTCGTAGAGCGGCTCGACCAGCACGCATTCGTCGCCCGGGTTGAGCACGGCCATCAGCGCCGCCGTGATCGCCTCCGTCGCGCCGGAGGTGACGACGACCTCCGCCGCCGGGTCGATCTCGAGGCCGTAGAACCGCTTGTTGTGGGCCGCGACGGCGGCGCGCAGTTCCGGCACCCCGGTCAGCGGCGGGTACTGGTTGCGCCCGTCGAGCAGGGCGGCGGCGGCGGCGTGGATGACGTCCGACGGTCCGTCATAGTCCGGGAAGCCCTGGCCGAGGTTGATGGCGCCATGCTCGACGGCGAGCGCGCTCATCACGGTGAAGATCGTCGTGCCGGTGGCCGACAGCAGGTCGTTCTGGGATTTCATGCCGCGCTGTCCCGGGCCAGGCTGTGGATGCAGGGCCACCGCAATAGGCGCCGCCCCCCGTAGCAGCAAGCAAGCATGGGCCGGCGCCGTTGACGGATCGGGAACGACCCCTGAGATGCCCGTGATTTGTGCGAATTGCTCGCTGCAGGGGCGAAATTCTGCTCAATTTCGACGAAAACCCCTGCCACGCCGCATTGAACCTGCGGCACGCCACGTGCAAAAGGTCGGTCCGGTCCGCCGCCCTTGGCGCGGTCCGGGTCGAGGCATGCGCGCCGCGGGTGAATGCCCGGGACGGCCGGATGCGGCGGCGACGGTACGTCCATTGCAGCGCGCGACACACGAGCGGAGCCGATGAAGAAGATCGAGGCCATCATCAAGCCCTTCAAGCTCGACGAGGTGAAGGACGCGCTGCACGAGATCGGGCTGCAGGGCCTGACGGTCGTGGAAGCGAAGGGCTTCGGCCGCCAGAAGGGCCATACCGAACTCTACCGCGGCGCCGAATACGTCGTCGACTTCCTGCCGAAGGTGAAGATCGAGGTGGTCTGCACCGACGACATGGCCGAGCGCGCGGTCGAGGCGATCCAGCAGGCCGCCCGCACGGGCCGCATCGGCGACGGCAAGATCTTCATCTCCGACATCCAGGAGGTGATCCGCATCCGCACCGGCGAGCGGGGTGAGGACGCCGTCTAGGCCAGGGGACAACGGCTTCAACCGCCGCCGGTGCCTCCAGCCGGCGGTGGAGAGCCCGGGACAGCGTCGCGGAAGCGTGGCGCATCCCGGGAAGCCGCGCGGGCAGGGGCCCGCGGGGCGCAAGGGGGCACATTCGGGGTCGATCTCGACCCGGGACCACCAGGGGCAACAGGATACAAGGCATGGCAGATCCAGCAGCCGTCTCCAAGGTCATGGAGATGATCAAGGAGCACAGCGTCGAGTACGTCGACTTCCGCTTCACCGATCCGAAGGGCAAGTGGCAGCACACGGCGCAGCACGTCTCCACCGTCGAGGAGGACACCTTCACCGACGGCATCATGTTCGACGGCTCCTCCATCGCCGGCTGGAAGGCGATCAACGAGTCCGACATGATCCTCATGCCGGACACGGCGAATGCCTGCATGGATCCGTTCTCGGCCAAGCCGCAGATGATCCTGTTCTGCGACATCATCGAGCCCTCGACCGGCCAGATGTACTCGCGCGACCCGCGCAGCACGGCCAAGCGTGCCGAGGCCTACCTGAAGACCACCGGCATCGGCGACACGGCCTTCTTCGGCCCCGAGGCCGAGTTCTTCATCTTCGACAACGTGAAGTTCGGCACGGGCGGCAATTTCGGCCACTACAGCCTCGAATCGATCGAGGGGCCGGGCGCCAACATGAAGGACTACCCGGAAGGGAACATGGGTCACCGCCCCGGCGTGAAGGGCGGCTACTTCCCCGTGAACCCGATGGACAGCGAGGTGGACCTCCGCGCCGAGATGCTCTCGACCATGATCGAGATGGGCGTCCCCGGTGAGAAGCACCACCACGAGGTGGCGCAGTCGCAGCATGAGCTCGGCACCAAGTTCGGCCCGCTCGTGCAGCAGGCCGACTTCATGCAGATCTACAAGTACTGCATCCACAACGTCGCCCACAGCTACGGCAAGACGGCGACCTTCATGCCGAAGCCGATCTACGGCGACAACGGCAGCGGCATGCACGTGCACCAGTCGATCTGGAAGGACGGCAAGCCCGTCTTCGCCGGCAACGGCTATGCCGACCTGTCCGAGACGGCGCT
>JAIYAI010000101.1 GCA_027489135.1 Acetobacteraceae bacterium | reverse complement strand
CGCATCATCGAAGCGGGAGACGCCGCCGATATCGATGCCGTCCTGCTGGATCCCGACGTCCTGGTCGCCGATGTCGGGCTGGCGCGGCAGGGCGAGGATCTGATCCTGCAGATCGAGCACGATGACGGCCTGCTGGTCGACAGCCTCGTCGTGACCGACCACTTCCTCGGGGCCGCCTCCGGGATCGAGGCGATCCGCTTCGCCGACGGGACGGTCTGGGACCGCGACGCCATCGCCCTCCGCAGCGGCGGCGGGCTGTTCAACGCTGCCGACGACACCATCCGCTTCGCCGAGGAGGACACGCCCTACGCCATCGCGGCGGACCGCCTGCTGCGCAACGACAGCGCCACGCCGAACCCGGCCCTGGTCATCATCTCCGTCGGCAACGGCGTGAACGGCAGCGCCGCGCTGCAGGTCGATGGCAGCGTGCTGTTCACCGGGGCCACCGATTTCAACGGCGACGCCTTCTTCGACTACACCGTGGGCGACGGCACCGGGCGGCTGTCCACCGCGACCGCCAAGGTGGTGGTGCGGCCGGTGAACGATGCCCCGACCGCTGCCGATGACGGGGTCTTCCAGGGTACCGAGGACACGCCGCTCCTCATCCTCTACAGCGCGCTCTTCGCCAATGACGGCGACATCGACGGCGACGCGCTGCGCGTGGTCTCCGTCGGGCCCATGCTGGATGCGGAGGGCAACGAACTCTACCCTGGCATCTTCGGTGCGGGCTCGAACGGCGTTGCGCAGATCGGCGGCGACGGCATCATCTTCCGTGCCACGGCGGACCACTACGGCTTCGCCGGCTTCCGCTACACCGTCGCCGATCCGGATGGCCTGACCGCGACCGCCCAGGTCACGCTGGCGTTCATCGGCGTCAACGACGCGCCGCGCCCGGAGGAGGATGAGCGCGATACCCCCATGGACCAGGCGCTGGTCATCGATGCCGGTAGCCTCATCGGCAACGACCTGGACGTGGAGGGTGACCCGCTCACCTTCCTCTCCGCGCAGGATCCGGCGCGGGGCAGCATCCTCGTGCGCGACAGCGCGACACTTCCGGGGACGAAGGAGGTCCTCTTCACGCCGGATGCCGGGTTCATCGGCGATGCCAGCTTCACCTACACCGTCGGCGATGGCCGCGGCGGCGTCGCCACCGGCAGCGTCACCGTGCATGTCCTCCCACCGAACGACCCGCCCGTCGCGCGCGACGATGCCGGCTTCGTCACGGTGGAGGACACGGTCCTCCTGATCGACCCGCGCGACCTGCTGCTGAACGACAGCGACGCGAACGGCGACCCGATCACCGTCGTCGCGCTCGATCCCTTCCCGGAGAACGGCAGCGTCGGTCTGACGCCGGAGGGGCTGATCGCCTTCACCCCGCGCGGCAGCTTCAACGGCGATGCCAGCTTCACCTACACCGTCGGCGACGGGCGCGGCGGCGAGGCGACGGCGACCGTGCGGGTGGAGATCCGGCCGGCCAACACGCCGCCCGTGCTGCTGGACGACGTCATCACCGGCCTCGAGGACCTGCCGCTTCTCCTCTCCGCCTTCGAGGCCTTCGCCAACGACCGCGACGCCGAGGGCGACGTCCTCTTCTTCCACGACGTCGCCGTGCTCGGCGTGCTGCTCAACGACTTCACCGCACGGACGGAGGTGGGTCTCACGGTCGCTCCGGATGCGCTGGCGCTGGCCGAGGACGCGACGGCCAGCCTCCGGCTCGCCGCGACCAACGGCGCGCCGCCGGACTGGGTGGTCTTCGACACCGCGACCTGGACCGTCACCGCGACGCCGCCCGCCGATTTCGCGGGCGTGCTCGACCTGCGCCTGGACGTGACGGAGACCGACCCGGGGACCGGCGCGGTGACGCAGGGGCATCGGCGGTTCAGCCTCGACATCCAGCCCGGCAGCGGCCCGATCCTGCGCGACTTCGGCGCCGCCGATCTGGCGCCCCCTGCCGCGGCGACGTTGGAGGCGACGCTCGCCAACGGCGATGTGCTGCCCGCCTGGCTGAGCTTCGATCCCCTGACGCGCAGCTTCTCCGGCACGCCGCCCGAGACCTATGTCGGCCGTCTCGACCTGCGCGTGACCGCCACCGCGACCGATCCGCTGACCGGCGAGACGATCAGCGCCAGCCATGATGTCGAACTCGTCGTCGATGCGCTGATCCAGCTCTCCTCCGGTGCGCTGGACACGGCCTACCGCGGCCGCGCGGCGGTGAACCTGCACGTCGATGGCCTCACGCCGGGCGCGGCGCCGCTCTACAGCCTGGCGCTGCAGGACGGCACGCCGGCGCCGGCCTGGCTCAGCCTCGATCCGGCTACGCTGACGGTCACCGGCACGCCGCCGGATGGTCTCCATTTCGGGATCCTCGACCTCGTCGTGACGGGTCGCTGGACCGATGCCGGGACGGGCGATCTCGTCACGCAGTCTGTCGCGCTGGAGGTCGCCATCGACCCGCCGGAGGCCGGGGATGACGAGGGCATCGGCCTTGCGCTGGACGGCGACAACATCACCGTCACGGCGCCGCGCGACTTCAACGGCTCCGTCGTGCTGGTCTATCGCGCGCATGACATGAAGGACGCGGTCAGCGGCAACAGCGCGCTGGTCGTGCTGAACATCCTCGCCCAGCGCGAGGCGCCGGTCGCCGCGGCCGATGCCGCGACCACACCCGAGGATACGACCATCGCCATCCGGGTCGCCGACCTCCTCGCCAACGATACGGACGAGGAGGGCGACGCGCTGCACCTGCTCGGCGTGGGCGGGGCGGAGCATGGTGCGGTCACGCTGGTCGGCGCCGCCGCGACGCTCGATCTGCCGCCCGCCGCCACGGCCGGGCTCGATCCCGCGACGCTCGGCTTCACCGCGATGCTGCAGCACGGCACGGCGCTGCCGGACTGGCTTTTCCTCGACGCCGCGACGGGCCGCCTCTCCGGCATCCCGCCGCTCGATTTCGCCGGCAGCCTGTCGGTCAGCGTGATCGCCACGGACGGGGTGTCGACGGTCGAGACCCTGCAGGTCTTCACCGCCGATCCCGCGCTGCTCTGGCAGGCCGTCTTCACGCCGGAGCCTGACTATTTCGGCCCCGCCGCCTTCACCTACACCATCGGCGACGGCGGCGATGGGGAGTCAACGGCACGGGTCGAGGTGACCGTCACCCCGGTGCGGGAGCCGCCGCAGCCCCAGGATGACGCGCTCGCCGCCGTGGAGGATACGGCGCTCGAGATCCTGATCGCCGACCTCCTCGTCAACGACACGGACTTCGACGGCGACCCGATCCGCCTCGTCTCCTTCACCCAACCCACCCGCGGCACGTTGACACAGATCGACGACACCCGCCTGCTCTATACGCCGCAGGCGAATACCGACGGGGCGGACAGTTTCACCTACACGGTGACGGACGACATCGATGGCGAGGCGACCGGCACCGTCGCCATCACCGTCGCCCCCACCAACCGGGCGCCGATCGCCGCGACCGACCTGTTCGCGGGGCAGGAGGACACGCCGCTCCTAGTCACCGCGGCGCAGCTTCTGGGCAACGACAGCGACCCGGACGGCGACACTCTGCGCTTCGTGGACATCGAGACCACGACGCAGCACGGGCGCGCCTTCCGCCTGCCCGATGGCAGCATCTCGCTCGCCCCGGATGGCGACTATGTCGGCGACGTCACCTGGCGCTACACCATCACCGACGGCCGGCTGGAGGCCGAGGGCAGCATCACCGTCACCTTCGCCGCGGTGAACGATGCCCCGGTCGCGCGCGACGATGCCGGCTTCGCCATCGATGCCGATACCGAGGCGCTGATCGACGTCGCCACGCTGCTCGCCAACGACACCGAGAAGGAGGGCGAGGCGATGACCGTCATCGCCGTCGCCGATGCGGTGAACGGCACGGTCGCGCTGGGGGGCGGCGTGGTCCGCTTCACCCCGCTGGCCGGCCATGTCGGCGATGGCGGCTTCTCTTACACCGTCGCCGATCCGCATGGCGCGGCGGCGACCGCCTTCGTCACCATCGATGTCCGCCCGCCCGATCTCTTCCCGGTCGCCCGCGCCGATAGCGGCTTCGTCATGGACGAGGACGGCGTGCTGGACATCGATCCCGCCACGCTGCTGGCCAACGACATCGATCCAGACGGCGGCGCGGTGCGCTTCGTCCGGCTGCTCGACGGCCCGGCGACGCTGACCCCAGGCGGCATGATCCGGGTCCAGCCAGGCGAGGACTTCGCCGGCACGCTGACCTTCCGCTACCAGATCGAGGATGACGAGGGCAGCCGCGCCGCCGGCCGGGTCAGCGTCGATGTCCTGCCCGTGCCGGATGCGCCGGCGCCGCAGGACGACACGGCGGCGACCGCCATCGACACGCCGCTGACCCTCTCCATCCCGAGCCTGCTCGGCAATGACCTCGACGTGGATGGCAGCAGCTTCCAGCTGACCGCGCTGCGCGACATCCTGGGCGGCAGCGCCGTGCTCGACGGCCTGGGCAACGTGGTCTTCACGCCGGAGGCCGGATTCACCGGCCCGGCCAGCTTCGCCTACACGGTCACCGACATCTCCGGGCTCTCGGCCGAGGCAGTGGTGCGCATCGCCGTGGCACGCCCGGGCAACGCGCCGGTGCTGGCCCTCGCCCTGCCCGACCAGGTCGGGACGGAGGATACGCCCTTCGCCTTCAGCCTGCCCGCCGGCGCCTTCACGGATGCCGACGGCGATGCGCTGCTGCTGTCGGCGACGCTGTCGGACGGCACCGCGCTGCCGGACTGGATCCGCTTCGACGCCGCGACCGGCCGCTTCACCGGCCAGGCCCCCGCGGACGCGGCACCGGAGATCGACATCCGCGTCACCGCGACGGATGGGCTCTCCGAGGCCTCGGACCAGTTCACGCTGCGGATCGCGCCGGTGGCGGATGCGCCGCGGGCCATGGACGACCAGCTTGGTGCCCTCCCCGCACCGGCGGGTGCCGCGCGGACGATCGCGGCCGCCAGCCTGCTAGGCAACGACACGGACCCGGACAGCCCCGCCTCGGCGCTGCGCATCGCCCGGGTCTTCGATGCCGTCGGCGGCACGGTGTCGCTGGGGCCAGACGGCAGCGTGGTGTTCACGCCGACCCCGGGCACGGCCGGTCCTGCCGCATTCCGCTACGTGGCGACGGATGGCGCACTGGAGTCGGCCGCCGCGACCGTGCGCTTCACGCTCGTCGAGACCGTCCGCCTCGGCACCGCGGGACCGGATCACCTGCTGGGCGACACGGCCGCGAACGTGATCGTCGGGCTCGAAGGGGACGATACCGTCGAGGGGCTCGACGGCGCCGATGTCCTTGCCGGCAATGCGGGGCGGGATTCCCTCGCCGGCGGATCGGGCGAGGACGTGATCAGCGGTGGCCTCGGCAGTGACAGCCTCGCCGGCGGCACCGGGGGGGATGTGCTGAACGGCGGCGGCGGGCTTGACCTGCTGGCCGGCGGCAGTGGCGACGACACCTACGTGCTGCGCGAGCCCGGCGACATCCTCTCCGAGGGCGATGGCGCCGGCGGTGATGCAGGCGGGCGCGACACCGTCCGCTCGACCGTCGATGTCGACCTTGCCGCCCTCGGGCCCGAGGCCTTCATCGAGGTGATCGCCTTGATCGGTGACGCGGCGGTGGATGCGGTCGGCGGCGCCGGCGATGATCGCATCCTCGGCAATGTCGCGGCCAACCTGCTGCAGGGCGGCGCCGGCGACGACACCATCCGCGCCGGTGCGGGCGACGATACGCTGGTCGGCGGCGGCGGGCGGGACCGGCTGGTCGGCGAGGCAGGCGCGGATGTCTTCCGCTTCCTCACGCCTGCGGAGGCGGTGGACGGCATCCACGGCTTCGACGGCGCCGAGGATCGGATCGAGATCTCCGCGGCGGGCTTCGGCGCCGGGCTGATCGTCGGCATGGACATCGCTGCCGCGGGCATGTGGCGGGAGAGCGCTGCCGTCATCGCCGACACCCCGACGGGCACGGGCCAGTTCATCCTTCAGGCCGGCACGCAGGATCTCTGGTGGGACGTGGATGGGTCGGGCGCGGCGGGGCCGGTGCGGATCGCCTCCCTGGTCGATGCTCTGGATCTCGGTGCCGGAGCGATCCGTGTGATCGCCTGATCGCCGGATGCCAACAGCCCGTTTTCCTGAGCGGGGCGGCTCGTCGAATGGCACCCGGCGGCCGCGGGCCCCCGGATGTATCAACCTTCGTGGCGGTTGGTATCAGGCCGAAGCAAGCCGTCTGCGCAGCCGCGCAATGGCGCCGGGCAGGCCGCGCACCTGCAGCACGCGACCGGTCTCGTCATAGTCCTCGGACAGCACGCGTGCGCTGTCGTAGACCTCGCCGATCAGGCCCTGGCTGGCATAGGGCAGTACCAGGACATCCTCGACCATCGAGGCCTCGAAGAAGCCGATGATGGTCTCCCGCAGCGCGGCGACGTCGGCCGGCGCATGGGCGGAGAGCATGATGGCCTCGGGGTGCTTCGCCACCAGCGCGGCGCGGCCGGCGGCATCGACCCGGTCCATCTTGTTCAGCACCAGGCGAGACGGCACCTGGTCCGCCCCGATCTCCCGCAGCACGCTGCGGCTGACCTCGAGCTGCGCCTCCCAGGTCGGGTCGGAGGCATCGACGACGAAGAGCAGCAGCGACGCCTCCAGCGCCTCCGCCAGGGTCGAGCGGAAGGACGCCACCAGGTCGTGCGGCAACTGCTTGATGAAGCCGACGGTGTCGGAAACCAGCACGCGCGGCCGCGTCTCCGGCTGCAGCACGCGGACGGTGGTGTCGAGCGTGGCGAAGAGCTTGTCCTCCACCAGCACCTCGCTGCCGGTCAGCGCGCGCATCAGCGACGACTTGCCGGCATTGGTGTAGCCGACCAGCGCGACGCGCAGCTGGTCCCGCCGGGCGGAGCGGCGGTTGTCGCCGTCGCGCTGCACGGCTTCGAGCTGGTCCTTCAGCTCCGCGATGCGGTCGCGGATCTTGCGGCGGTCGAGGTCGAGCGTGGTCTCGCCCGCGCCCGGCCCCTGCTGGCGCCCGCCGCCGCCGGTGGATTCCCGCAGGCGGGGTGCGACGTATTTCAGCCGCGCCATCTCCACCTGCAGCCGCGCTTCCCGCGTATTGGCGTGGCGGTGGAAGATCTCAACGATCACGCCGGTGCGGTCGAGCACCTCGGCCCCTGTCGCGCGTTCCAGGTTGCGGATCTGGCTCGGCGAGAGCTCGTGGTCGACGATGACGATGCCGGGCTTCGGGCCCTCGGGGGCCTCAGGCGTCTCTGGGGCCGGTGTTTCCGCCTGCTTGTCGAAGCGCTGGCGGGCCTTGGCGCGGGGCGGCGGCGCCATCGATCCCACTACACCGCTGCCGCCGGTCAGCGCCGCCAGCTCCGCGAGCTTTCCCGTGCCCAGCAGCGCGCCGGCGCCGGTGCCGTCCCGCCGCTGCGACACCGTGCCCGCGACCTCGTAGCCGAGCGTCTTCACCAGCCGCCCGAGCTCCTCGAGGCTGGCGGCATGCGCGACGTCATCGACGTCGGGCGTCTGGATGCCGACGAGGACGGCGCGGGGCGTGGGCAGCTTCGTCTCCATCGCGGCGACGTAGCACGGATCGCGCAGCCGGTCGGCGGGGCGCACCGCGCGCACGATGGCGTGTGGCGGAAAGATTTCCTTGCGCGCAGGCGGGATTGGTGTATTGTCCTGCCGTCAGCCTCGTTTGGTTTCGGCCTGCTCTCCATGCTCGTGATCGAGCGCCGAGCCAGCTGCCCGCCCCCAATACCTCGGAATGACCCATCGTGCGATGTTCGCGCGGCGGTCCATCTTGTTCGATCGGAACACTCCCATGTCCAACGGCACCATCAAGTGGTTCAACGCGACCAAGGGCTTCGGCTTCATCCAGCCCGACGACGGCACGAATGACGTGTTCGTCCACATCACCGACGTCCAGCGCGCCGGCATCGACGGCCTGCGCGAGGGCGACAAGCTCACCTTCGACGTGCAGCGCGGCCAGCAGGGGAAGCTCTCTGCGACGAACCTGCGCCTCGTCTGATCGTCCTCGCGCCAGGCAACGCAAGATCGCCGGCGCGTACGCGAGTGGGCGGGCACCACGGTGTCCGCCCATGCCGCCGCCATCCGCGCGGCAGATCAAGCCCCGTCGTCATCGCCAGGCCTGGCCATGCGCATTGAGCGCGGCCGCCGCGGACGATCCCAGGGGCATCCCCCACACACAGCCAGTCCTGAAGGATAGCGGCCGCAATGCCCGGACGGGCGGGGCCGCTCGTATGCATATGAACACCATTCTCCATCGCGCCCCTGTCACCGACCAGGCGCATCCCGTGCTGCCCGCCACCGACCCGGCCGAGGGCCGCATCCCGGCGCCGGTGCTCCCCGCCTTCTCGCGCGAGGAGCTCCGGCTCATCATCCTCGACGTGATGGGCTGACGACGCGCATCACCCTTCCCGCCACGGCGGGAAGGGATCCGGCAGATCGGCCCAGGCACGCGGGCCGCCGAGCAGCTCCGCCTGGCTCAGCAGGCAGGCATCAAGGTCGCGGCGCAACGCGGCCTCGTCCATGCCGACGCCGATGAAGACGATCTCCTGCCGCCGATCGCCGAAGGGCTCCTGCCACAGCGCCCGCACCCTGGCCTGCCAGTCCGGGTCATCGGGCCAGCGCTCCTTCCCGACGGCGGCGAACCAGAAGCCCGCGGCCTCATGCCTGCCGATTCTACCGGCGAGCTGCCAGGACCCGGCCCAGGGCATGCGCGTCGCCAGCCAGAAGAAGCCCTTGGCGCGGATCACGCCGGGCAGG
>JAIYAI010000554.1 GCA_027489135.1 Acetobacteraceae bacterium | reverse complement strand
TACGAACGCGACGATTTTCTGCCATTCTTGGCAAGAAAATTGCGCAACATCTGCGATTCGCGCATGGATGATATGCGTGCGCTCCGGGGCCGCCAGCGCGTGGTGGCGGAACCAGGTCGCCTGACGCTTGGTGTATTGCCCCGTGTTGAGGATCGCGCGCGCCAGCGCCGCCTCCAGCGTCATGGTCCCCGCCAGCACCGCGGAGAGTTCCGGCACGCCATGCGCGCGCATCGCCGGCAGGGCGGGGTCCAACCCCTGCGCGACGAGCGCCCGCACCTCCTCCATGGCCCCGCCGGCCAGCATCGCGTCGAAGCGACGCGCGATGGCGTCACGCAGCGCCTCGCGCGGCGGGTCGAGTAGGATGGCGGAAGCGCGCCAGGGCACGGGGCCGGTCCGCGCCCCCTCCCGCTGCCAGGCGACCAGCCCCTTCCCCGTCCCGAGCGCGACCTCGTAGGCGCGGGTGATGCGCTGGCTGTCGCCGGGGCGGAGCGTCGCGGCGGTGTCCGGATCGATCGCGGCCAGGCGCACGTGCAGCGCCGGCGCGCCGATCTCCGCCAGCAGTCCCCGCGCCGCCTCCCGCGCCGCCGCCGGCACGGGCGGGATGGTGGACAGCCCCTCCGTCAGCGACAGGAAATAGAGGCCCGTGCCGCCGCAGAGGATCGGCAGGCCTGGTGCGTCCGCCATCGCCGCCAGCGCCGCCTCCCGCCACCAGGCCACGCTCGCCGCCTCCGTCGCCGGCCGCACGCCGTAGAGGCGGTGCGGCGCCAGCGCCTCCTCCGCCGGCGTCGGCCGCGCTGTCAGCACGCGCAGCTCCCGGTAGACCTGCATGGAATCCGCGTTGATCACGGTGCCGCCGAAGCGCTGCGCCAGCGCCAGGGCGAGCGCCGATTTCCCGCTCGCCGTCGGACCGGCCACGATCAACGCAGGGCGCATTTGCGTCACCGCGGCGCGCCCGCCATGTAGCCGCCCCCATGACGCATGTGCTGACCCTCGCGGCCGCCCCCGGCGCGTTGACCCCTGCCCTGCTGGCCCGCGCGCGCCAGGCGCTCGGCGATCTCGGCGCGGCGGCCGGCACGCCGGACTGGCTGGCGCCGGAGCGCGCGGCGGACATCCCCTTCGACGCGCTGGCGCCGGAGCAGGGCGTCGCCGCCGCCCGCGCCGCGCTGGGCGACGCCCCGATCGACCTCATCGCCGTCGCGGCCGAAGGGCGGCGGAAAATGCTGCTGCTGGCCGACATGGACAGCACCATCGTCACCACCGAGACGCTGGACGAGATCGCCGCCTTCGCCGGCCTGAAGGAGAAGATCGCCGCCATCACCGCCCGCGCGATGAACGGCGAGCTCGACTTCAAGGCGGCGCTGCGCGAGCGCGTCGGCATGTTGGCCGGCCTGCCGCTCTCGGCGCTCGAGGCGACCTGGGCGGAGACGAAGCTGATGCCGGGCGCGGAGGCGCTGGTGCGGACCATGCGCGCGCATGGCGCCCACTGCGCCCTTGTCTCTGGCGGCTTCACCTTCTTCACGGGCCGGGTCGCGGACCGGGTCGGCTTCCATGAGCATCACTCCAACGTGCTGGAGATCGCCGACGGGGCGCTGACGGGCAAGGTGGCGGAGCCGATCCTCGACAAGGATTCCAAGCTGGCCGCGCTGAAGCGCCTGGCGACCGAGCGCGGCCTGCCGCTGGCGGCAACGATCACGGTGGGGGATGGCGCCAACGATCTGCCGATGCTGCAGGCGGCGGGGCTAGGCGTCGCCTACTACGCCAAGCCCGTCGTCGCGGCCGCGGCGCGCGCACGGGTGGAACATACGGACCTGACCGCGCTGCTCTTCGCGCAGGGCTACCGGCTGTCGGAGTTCGCCGCCGCGGACTGACCCATCAGGTCGCGCAGCATCGCCGCCGCATGCGCCTCGGTTAGCGGGGTGCCGGCGGCGGCGGCGGCGTGCGCGGCCATCTGCACCGTGCACATCGCCGCGGCCGGGGATCCCGCCGGCAGCCGCGCCGCCAGCCAGTACAGGAAGGCCATCCCCGCGGTGTTGCCGAAGGAGGCGCGGCCGCCGCCCGCCGCCACATGCGCGTCCAGCAACGCCCGCGCCTCTTCCGGCGGCAGCAGCATCAGCGTCGGCATCGCCGCCTGCGCCGCCCGGCCGCGGCACCAGGACCGCTGGATCCCAATGGTCAGGGCCAGCCCCGGATCGTCGCCCGCCGCGCCATCCAGCACGCGTGCGGCGAGGTCCCGCTGGAAGCCGAGGAGATCTGTCGTCACCGCGCTCTCCGCCAGGCAGCCCGCGCCCGCTCCACCTGCCGCGCGATGACATCGGGGCCGAGCCGTGCGGCGTGGCGGTCCAGCACCTCGAAAACCACGCCGATGGCGCGGGGCGCGCGCGACAGCACGGCCTCCAGCAGGTCCCAGACCGGCTCCGGCACGGCGCCGTCATGCGCATCCGTGTAGAAGCCCTCGGCCCAGGAGCCGCCGGCGACGTGGATCTCCCCCACCCGGTCCAGCGCGATGCGATCGAGCGCCTGCAGCGCGTCGAAGCCGTGGTTCACCGCGTTGCAGTGCAGGTTGTGCAGGTCGAGCAACTGGCCGCAGCCCGCACCCGCGGTCACCGCGTTCATCAGCCCGAACTCGTCCATGACATCCGGGTCCGCCGGCAGGTCGCGCAGGTAGTGCGCGCCGTTCTCCAGCAGGAAGGGCGCGCCGTAGCGCGCCTGGATGCCCCAGGCCCGGTCGGCGACCAGCGCCGCGGCCTCCCGCGTCGGCGGCAGGGGCAGAGGCACGCCGATCTCGGCGCCGTCGACCATCTGGAAATGCAGGTGTTCGCTGTGCCAACGGAAGGGCCAGGCGGCGTGCAGCGCGTCGAGCATCGGCAGGTAGTGCGGGTTCATGCCGTCAGCCGAGCCGATCGACAGCTCTACGCCATGCACCGCCATCGGCAGGTGGCCGGCGACGCGCATCGCGCGCTCCAGCAGGGCCGGTTCCAGCACGAAGCCGTCCGGGCCCTGCCGGCAGAGCTGTTCCGGCGTGATCTCGACGAAGTCGAGGAGATCGGCCGCATACAGCTCCGCCGGCAGCTCCGGGTTCCAGGGCAGCCCGACGCCGAGGGGGGCCGGCCACTCGGGTGCCCCGGCCATCAGAAGCCCGAGGCGCCGAAGGACTTCAGCGACGGAATCTCCCGCACCGCGGGATCGTCGATGAAGTCGATCTTCCAGAAGGCGATGCGCCCGCAGGCCTCGCAGCCGGCGCGGCCGGGCGCCAGCTTCAGCGCGGCGACGATCTGGTCGATGTTCTGCTTCGGGCTCGGGTCGAAGCCCGCGGCGACATAGCCCGCGCGCGCCGTCTTGATGTCCGCCATGGCGGCCTCTCCTCTCGCATGCACGCCGCGTGGTTGCGGCGGATGCAGGCTGGCCGACGCAGCGGCACTGCTTCAAACTGCAGATGGCTTACGCCACCGGGATGAAACCATTCCGCGTAAGCCGGATGGATGGGAGGAACGCGCATGGACGACCTCACCCTGCTGCGGGTGACGCTGGCCGACGGCGTCGCGCTGGTGACGATGGACGCGCCGCCGGTCAACGCGCAGTCCCAGCGCTTCCACGAGGAAGTGCACATCGCCTTCGACCGCATCGCCGAGCGCGACGACATCCGCTGCGCCGTGCTGACGGGCGCGGGCAAGTGCTTCTCCGCCGGTGCCGATATCCGAGACCGCGCGACGAAGCCGCGGGAACCGGGCGACGGGCTCGCGCATCTGCGTCGCGCGCGGGAGGCCTTCCACGCCGTCTTTGAATGCCGCAAGCCGGTGATCGCGGCGATCAACGGCCCGGCGCTGGGCGCGGGGCTCGCCCTTGCCGCCTCCTGCGACATTCTCTTCGCCGGCGAGAATGCCAGCCTCGGCCTGCCGGAGATCGATGTCGGGCTGATGGGTGGCGGGCGGCACGCCATGCGGCTCTTCGGCCATTCCACGACGCGGCGCATGATGTTCACCGGCTACCGCGTGCCGGCCGGCGAACTCTTCCGCCTCGGCATCGTCGAGGCCGTTCTGCCGACCGAACAGCTCGTCCCCGGCGCCATGGCCATGGCACGCGACATCGCGTCGAAGTCGCCCATCGCCATGAAGCTCGCCAAGCACGGGCTGAACACGATCGAGGAGATGTCCTTGCGCGACGGCTACCGCTTCGAGCAGGAGATGACCGCGCAGCTCGGCCAGACCGAGGACAGCAAGGAGGCGATGCGCGCCTTCATGG
This sequence comes from Acetobacteraceae bacterium, assembly GCA_027489135.1. GTDB lineage: Bacteria > Pseudomonadota > Alphaproteobacteria > Acetobacterales > Acetobacteraceae > JAIEOP01. Next base: position 4,390 of record JAIYAI010000554.1, on the reverse strand, counting down.
AGAAGCGCAAGCCGGTCTTCCAGGGGCGCTGAGACCATGCATCGTCGCACGCTCCTCCTCACCCTCGCCGCCCCCGCCATCGCCCGCGCACAGGGTGCGCCGCTGCGCCTGATCGTCCCCTTCCCCGCCGGCGGTCCGACCGACGCCATCGCGCGGCTGATCGCCGTGCCGATGGGTACGTCGCTCGGACGAGCGGTGGTGGTCGAGAACCGCGCCGGCGCCGGCGGCACCGTGGGCGCCGAGGCCGCCGCGCGGGCCGAGCCCGATGGCAGCACCATCGTCGTCACCTCCATCGCCACGCACGGCATCGGCCCCGCGCTCTACCCCCGCCTGCCCTACGACCCGCTGCGCGACTTCGCCTCCATCGGCATGATCCATGCCTCGCCGCTCGTCATCGCCGTCGCACCCAGCTTCGCGGCGCAGAGCCTGCCCGACGTGGTGCAGATGGCACGCGCGAAGCCGGGGGAGATCGGCTACGCCACCTCCGGCAACGGGACCTCACCCCATGCGGCCGGGGAGATGTTCGCCGGCCAGGCCGGCTTCCGCTGGCAGCACGTGCCCTATCGCGGCAGCGCGCCGGCGATCACCGACGTGCTCGCGGGCAACGTTCCCGTGCTGATCGACAACCTGATCTCGACCGTCGAGCACATCCGGGCCGGGCGCCTCCGCGCGCTCGCCGTCACCACGCCCGGCCGCGCCCCGCTGCTGCCCGAGGTGCCGACCGTGTCCGAAAGCGGCTGGCCCGGCTATGCCGCGAGTTCCTGGATGGCGCTCTCCGCCCCCGCGCGCACGCCGGAGGCCGCGGTCGTGCGCCTCAATGCGGCCATGAACGCGGCGCTCGCCGACGGGCCGGTGCGCCAGGGCATGCTTGCCCTCGGCGCCGAGCCCGTGGGCGGCACGCCGGCCGATCTCGACGCCTTCATCCGCGCCGAGCTTGCGAAATGGGCCGCGGTGGTGCGGCAGTCAGGCATGCGCGTGGACTGACGCCGAAGGTTCGACCGGCGGGGTTGCGAAGGTGAAGCGCAGCCCGCCCGCCTCCACCGCGCGCATGATCTCGAGCACCAGCCCCTCCTGCACCTCCAGGAACTCGGCCGTCGTCGCCACCGGCACCTGGGCGAAGACCTCGACATCGATCGAGCTCTCGCCGAAGCCGACCAGGCGCACCCGCGGCAGGCCGGGCGCCTTCTTCACGCGCTCCTCCGCCGCGACCCGCGCGCGGAGCTCCTCCAGCAGCGCCTCCACCTGCGCCCGCGTGCTGTCGCCCGAAAGACGCACCAGGTGCTTGAACAGGAAGCCGTTGCGCGCGGTGACGTTGGTCACGTGCATCTTGGCGAGGTCGCTGTTCGGCACCGTGGTCAGCGTCCCGTCCGCCCCGCGGATGCGCGAGGAGCGCGGGCCGACGCGTTCCACCGTGCCCATCACGCTCGGCCCCTGGATCTGGTCGCCGACGCGGAAGGGCCGGTCGGCAAAGATGGAGATGCCGCCGAAGAGGTTCTCCACCGTCGACTGCGCCGCCAGCGCCAGCGCGATGCCGCCCACGCTGACGCCGGCCAGCAGGGACAGGGCCGGCACTCCGACCTGGCTCGCGCCGTACATCAGGATGGCCACGACCGCGACGACGGAGGCGACGCGCGCCAGCAGCCGCAGCAGATTCGCGTCGTAGCTGTCGTCCGGGATGGTGGGCAGGGCGATGATCGCCTCGACCACCAGGTCGCAGGCGAGCCAGGCGGCCCAGGCCGCGGCGGCATAGAGTGTCAGCGTCGCCAGCACGATCACCGCATCGAAGAGGGGACCCGCCAGCCCCAACTCCCAGCCGATCGCCAGCAGGCAGGCGATCGTGGCCAGCACCATCGCCAGCGGCGCGAGCAACAGGGTCGCCGGCGCGCGCCAGCCTTCCAACGCGGCGGCGCGGCGCCTGACGCGGCGCACGACCCGACGCGCCACCGCGCCCGCCAGCAGCAGGACGAGCAGGGAGAGAAGGCTCTTCCAGAGCGGGGCGCCCAGGACATCGGCCTGCAGCGGTCTCGGCAGGGCACCGAAATCGATCCCGGCCAGCAGCGTGCCGGTGAAGCGCAACTGCTCCGCGCGCCAGTTCAGCACGGGCATCCCGGCGCCGCGCAGCACGGGGGCACCGATGATCTCGGCGTGGAATTCCGGCAGCCGCTGCACCGTGTCGGTGGAGAAGGCGTACTGCCCCTTCCAGGGCCCTTCCGTGCGGCGCTGCAGCCGGATCTCGGTGCCCGGAATGATCCAGCTTTCCGGCAGGTCGGCGGCGGCGGTGGGCGGCGTTCCCGGGATCTCGTCCGGCGGCACGGGCGGCAGGCGCAGCAGGATGTCCGCCATGTACCCGAGCGCGATGGTGGTGTGCTTCACGCGCGTCGCCGGCGGCAGGTCGCTGAGGTCGAAGACGCGCGTGCCGAGGCGCTGCATGGCACGGAACAGGGCGTATTGCCTCTCGTTCGTGCGGTCGGTGCGGTAGGCCAGGTAGAGCGCGCCGATGCGGCGGAGATCGCGGAAGAAGCTCTCATAGGTCGCGCGCGGGGAGGAGGTGTCGATCTCCGGCTGCAGCAGCGCGATGGCGACCGCCCCCGCGCCGGGCGTGGCCGACGGGGCCTGGGCCGGGGCCGGCATCGCCGGCAGCAGCAGCGCCAGCATGATCAGCACCGCGCGAATCAGCCGCATGTCGCGCCCTTCCCTGGCTTCGTCGCGACCCTATGCGGCGGAGGGCCGGCCGGGAAGCGCCGGGTCTGAGTCGCGTTCAGATGCCGCTCGGCGGCGGCACGGTCGCCTGGAAGACCGGGCGCTCGGCGAAGGCGTCGAACCAGGCCGCGAGCGCCGGCCGGCCCTCCCGCCAGCGCCACACGGTGTGACGACGCTCGCAATAGCCGAGCGCACAGCCGAGCAGGATGGCGGCGGCATCGCGCGAGCCGGGATGGAGGCCGCGCGCACCCTCCGCTTCCAGCACGTCGGCGACGCGGTTCGCGCGCGTCTCCTCCAGCGCGATGACGCCTGGGGAGCGTTCCTGGACGGGGCGGCGCAATTCGCGGTTCCAGACCGCGATGCCGTCCAACAGGCCCGTGACCCGCCCATAGGCCGCCATCGCGGCGGGATCCTCGAGGCGCAGCAGCGGCGGCTGGCCGGAGATGCGGTCCAGCGTCGCCAGGATCAGCGGCGTCTCGGTCAGCACGGTGCCGTCGTCGAGCACCAGAGCCGGCACACGGCCCACGGGATTGTAGGGCAGCAGCGTGGAGGCCGGGTCGCGCAGCGTCGTCTCGACCGCCGCGATCCGGTCGCCGAGGCCAAGCTCGGCGACCGCGATGCGTACCGCCCGGGCGTAGGGAGAGCCCGGGACGAAGAAGAGCCTCATCAGCCCGGGGAGCCGCGCTCGCCCCCGCGCAGGCGCAGCGGCACGAAGCGCTGGCCCTGCTGGCTCTCGATCAGCAGCAGCGCGGAGGGTCGGTTCTGGCGGCGAAGCTGCTCCAGCCGCGCCGAGAGTTCCTGGGGTGTGTTCACCCGCTCCTGCTGCACCTCGACGATGACGTCGCCGGCGCGGATCTCGCGCTCCGCCGCGGGGCTGCCTGGCGTCACCTCGACCACGACGACCCCGCGCTGCTCCGGCTTCAGGGAGAAGCGCTCGCGCAGTTCCGGGGTGATGCCCTGCACCTGCATGCCGAGGCCGGCGAGTTCGGTCGGCCGCGAGGTCGGGCCCGGCGTCGCCGCGGCCTGCTGCGGGTCGGTCGGCAGTTCGCCGAGGGTGACCTGGATCGTCTGCTCCTTGCCGTCGCGCCAGACCACCACGGGCACCTGCCGGCCCACCGGCGTCTCCGCGACGATGCGCGGCAGGGTGCGCATCTCCCGGACCTCCTGGCCGTTGAAGCGCAGGATCACGTCGCCGTTGCGGATGCCGGACTTGGCCGCCGGCCCGTCCTCCTGCGCGCGGGCCACCAGCGCGCCGCGGCCGCCGCCGGTGAGGTCGAGGCTCTGCGCGATCTCGTCCGTCACCTGCTGGATGTTCACGCCGAGCCAGCCGCGCCGGACCCGCCCGCCATCGGCAAGCTGCGCCACGATGTTGCGGGCGAGGTTGGAGGGGATCGAGAAGCCGATGCCGATGGAGCCGCCCGTCGGCGAGTAGATCGCCGTGTTGATGCCCACCACCTGGCCGTCCATGTTGAACAGCGGGCCGCCGGAATTGCCGCGGTTGATGGCGGCGTCGGTCTGGATGAAGTCGTCGTAGAGGCCCTGGCGGATGTCGCGGCCGCGGGCCGAGACGATGCCGACGGTGACGGTGCCGCCGAGGCCGAAGGGGTTGCCGATCGCCATCACCCAGTCACCGACCTGCGCCTCGTCCGAGTTGCCCCAGGGCACGGCGGTCAGCGGCTTGTCGGTCTCG
>JAIYAI010000075.1 GCA_027489135.1 Acetobacteraceae bacterium | reverse complement strand
TGCTGGGTGACCTCCTTCCCCATGTATGAGCTGAACGAGGAAACCGGCCAGATCGACTTCAGCCACAACCCCTTCTCCATGCCGCAGGGGGAGCTGGAGGCGCTGGAGACCAAGGACCCGCTGACCATCCCGGCCTACCAGTACGACGTGGTCTGCAACGGCTACGAGATGGCCTCCGGCGCCATCCGCAACCACAAGGCCGAGATCATGGTGAAGGCCTTCGGCATCGCGGGCTATCCGCCGCAGGCGGTCGAAGACCGCTTCGGCGGCATGCTCAACGCCTTCCGCTACGGCGCCCCCCCCCACGGCGGCATGGCGGCCGGCATCGACCGCATCGTCATGCTGCTGGCCGAGGAGCCGAACCTGCGCGAGGTGAATCTCTTCCCCATGAACCAGCAGGGGGAGGAGTTGATGATGGGTTCGCCCTCGCCGATCGAGGAGCCGCGGCTGCGCGAGTTGCACATCCGCGTGCAGATGCCGCCCGCGAAGAAGCCGGGCTGAGGCCGGAGCGGACAGGGTGGGTGACGCTTTCTTCACCCGCCCCGGCGGCCCCGCCGCGCTATCCCTCGCAGCATCCCGCCCTGGGACCTATCTAGGGTGGCGCACCCTGGAGACACCGGGCCGATGGCCTTGACCCACCGCCTGCTCGCCAGCCTCGGCCTGCTCGGCAGCCTCGCCTTGGCCGAGGCGGCACCGGCCGCGCACCAGCCTGGCGCCGAGGCGATGGTGGCGCACCGCGCCGCCTACAAGCTCACCCTGGCCAGCAGCCGCGACAATGCGGGCGTCGCCTCCGCCCGCGGCGTGATGCTGTACGAGGTGATGGATGCCTGCGACGGCTGGGCGACGCGCCAGCGCTTCACCCTCGTGCTGACCGACCAGGACGGGCAGACCATCGACACCGGCTCGGACTACTCGACCTACGAGACCAAGGACGGGCGGCGCATCCGCTTCTCCCTGACCCAGACCACCCAGGGCGCGGTGACCAGCCGCGTGAGCGGGGAGGCCGAGATCACCCCCGAAGGCGGCGTGCTCGGCGCGCCGGGCCCCGGCACCGTTCGCTACGAGAACCCCGTGCCGAACGAGGAGGCCCTGCCCCCCGGCACCATGCTGCCGACCATGCACACCATCCGCGCGCTGGCCATGGCGCGCCGCGGCGAGCGGCTTCTCGTGTCGCCGCTCTTCGATGGCACCTCGGCGGAGGGCGCGCAGGATTCCACGACCGTCATCTCCGCCTGGCAGGGCCCGCAGGCCGACCATCGCTTCCCGGCGCTCGCGACGCTCGGCAGCGCGCGCATGCGCGTCGCCTTCTTCGATCGCAATGACCAGAGCGGCGGCGGCGCCAGCGCGCCCGACTACGAGGTGGGGTTGCGCTACTACGAGAACGGCGTCGCGGACGAGCTGAAGATGGACTTCGGCGATTTCGTCATCGACGGGCGGATGGAGGAACTGGCCGTCCTGCCCGGCGGTTGCTGACCCATGCCGGCGGCCCAGACGCGCGACAGCGTCGGGGCGGGCGCGCAGCGGCGCGGAACCTGGGGACCAGTCCCCGGTATCAGGCCGCCGCCTCGGCCAGTTTCTCGATCATCTGCGGTGCCGCGCCGATCTCCGCGATCGAGGTATGATCGAGGATCGCGGCCGTCGCGTCGCGCACGCGGCGCATGACGCTGCGGATGGCGCAGCTTTCCGGGTCCGGGCAGTCGGCGCAGGGGCGGTAGGCGGTGAGGCTGGCGCAGGGGATCGGCGCGAGCGGCCCGTCGACCATGCGGATCACGTCCCCCACCGTGAGTTCGTCCGCCGGGCGGGCCAGGACATAGCCGCCCGCCTTGCCACGGGTGCTGACCAGCACGCCGTGGCGGCGCAGTTCCAGCAGAATGGCTTCGAGGAATTTCTGCGGCGCATGCGCGCGGTCGGCGATCTCGTGGATCGGCAGCGGGACATGCGGGTCGGCGGCGGCCAGGACGGCGAGCGAGCGCAGCGCGTACTTGGCCTTCTGGGTGAGCATGGAGTCCGGATACCCCCCAATCCTGGCAACGAAAAGGCGATTCCGGAGAATTCCGACGGAGATTGCGACATTGCGCGCGCGGTCGTCCGCCGCCGATCACTGCACCCGACGCCTGCCCCACCGGCCGCCGGCGCGCCAGCCTGGCATCGCGAGCCCACCGGTTCGGTCGCGTCCGACCATCACAGGGTGCCGCGCCATCGCATCCGCCCGGGCGCCGGGCCGACGCGCCCACCCACCCTGTCCAGCGCAGCGGTTTCCGTCCTAGGCTCCCCGGGAGAAGACCCTGGGAGGAACGGCCATGACCGTGCGCTACGACTTCGAGCACATCCACCTGCGCGCCCGTGATCCGGAGGCGACCGCCACCTGGTTCGAACGCATGCTCGGGGCCGAGGTGATCCGCAGCAGCCCCGGCGGCAAGCCCCGCATCGACCTCAAGCTCGGCGGGCAGGACGTCTTCATCGCGCAGGCGGATGCGTCCGTCGCGCCCGCGCCCGCCTCGCCCTATCACGGGCTGGACCATATCGGCTTGCTGGTGCGCGGCGGGCTCGACGCCGCCGTGGCCGACCTGCGCGCCAAGGGCGTCACCTTCACGATGGAGCCGAAGGAGATCCGCCCGGGCGTGCGCATCTGCTTCATCACCGGGCCCGAGAACATCTCGATCGAACTGCTGGAGAGGAGCTGACAGCCATGGTCATCGTGCAGATCAACTACCGCCGCCCCGACATGCCCAAGGCGGAGTGGGAGGCCGGCTACACCGATGCCCGCGCGACGCAGTTCCTGGCCGTGCCGGGGCTGCAGTGGAAGATCTGGCTCGACGGCGACGCCGAGCGCCGTGCGGGCGGGATCTACCTGTTCGAGGACCGTGCCGCGGCCGAGGCCTACGTCAACGGCCCGATCGTCGCGCGGCTGAAGGCGAACCAGGCGCTGTCGGAGGTGGACATCCGGATCTTCGACGTACGCGAGCGGATGAGCGCGATCACGCGGGCACCGGTGCCGGGGCTCGCGCAGGCGGCCGAGTAGCGGGCCGGGGTTCCTGCCGCGCCAGGGGTTTGCGCGACGGGGCGGACAAATCCGCGGGTCGGGGGTGGTGACGATTTCACCACCCCGGGCGCCGGGGTGCCAAGGGTCCGCGGACCATTCTTGTTTGAACGCAAGAGGTTGATCCGCCGCGCGGACAAATTCGCCGGCGCGGGGCCGTAATGAATTGACCGGCGCGCGCCGGGCGCAGCTCGGGCGTTGGCTGGCTCAACCATAACGATATCGGTACGAAAGCGCCAGGGAAATCCCCGCCTCAGCCGTCCGGGGTGGCGCCGCTGGCGCGGACGATGGGGGCCCAGCGGGCGGTCTCCGACGCGATGGCGGCCTGGACGGCAGCGGGGCCGGCCTCCGGCAGCGCCTCCATCCCGCGCTTCGCCAGCTCCGCGCGCAAGCTGGGGTCCTCCAGCACCCCGCGCAGCACGGCGGCCATCCGCGCCACGATCGCCGGCGCGACGCCGCGGGGGAAGAGCCAGGCATCCCAGTTGGCGACGGCGAAGCCGGGCAGCCCGGCCTCCGCCACGGTGGGCAGGGCGGGCAGCAGCGGGCTGCGCGCGGCGGTGCCGATGGCCAGCGCGCGGAGCGTCCCGGCCTCGATCGCCGCCTGCACCGTGGGCACGGTGGCGAAGGCGCAGTCGAGATGCCCGGCGATCAGGTCCGCCGACATCGGCCCGCCGCCGCGATAGGGCACGTGGACGCTGCGGGTGCCGGCCAGCAGGTCGAACTGCACCGCGGCGAGGTGGCCGATGGAGCCCGGGCCGGAATTGCCGGCGCGGATCGTCTCGGGCGCGGCCAGCATCGCCGCGCGCAGCCCCGCCACCTCGCGCCAGGGCCGGCCCGCGGGCGAGCAGAGGATATTGGCGACGCTGTTGACCATGCCGACCGGTGCGAAGCTGGCCACGGGGTCGAAGGGGAGGCTGCGGTAGAGGCTCGGGTTGATGGCGAGCACGCCGGCATTGCCCTGGAACAGGACGTATCCGTCAGGCGCGGCGCGGGCGACGAGTTCGGCCGCGATGTTGCCGCCACCGCCGCCGCGGTTCTCCACCAGCACCTGCTGGCCGAGCAGGGCGGCGACACGCGGGGCGATCATCCGCGCCGCGACATCCGAAGAGCCGCCCGGGGCGAAGGGGAGGACGACGCGGATCGGGCGGGTGGGCCAGTCCGGGGTCTGGCCCGTCCCCTGGGCGAGGGCGGGACGGGGGAGGAAGGGGAGCGCGAGGAGGGTGCGGCGGGGGAGCATGGGGCGGCCTGTGGGGTGGGGGCCGGGGGGAGATGCGAATGGTGTGCCGGGCCAGGGGGGCGGTGCCGGACGATCGCCTCAATCGCCGCACCGATACTCTCGCATTCGCGGCGGACCACCAAGCCGGGGCAGGTCAGGGGTGTCCTGCCCCCCTTAATGTGGTCCACCCAAAGCGTAGGGCTTCGGAGCAGGCCTCTCCGCGAGCGATGGCGTGAGTTTCGGCCCGCGCGGCTCGTGCCACCTTCAGGTTCGCTGGCACTCTACAGCCCATGGCCTCCCCACATCCAGGCTTCCAAGGGTCTTTCGGCCTTTGGCGGGGTTGCGGTCTGGGAAGCGGGCAGAGCCCCACCCCATTGCTCCCTCTTCCCGCCCACCTTGCCCCCAGCATCATGAGTATGTTCAAACATGCCACTCCTTCGGGAGCAGGCCATGGCCGAGATCGAGCGCATGACGATCACCCTGCCGTCCGACATGGCCGCCAGCGTCAAGGGCGCCGTGGCGGCCGGTGACGACGCCACCCGCAGTGAGGTGGTGCGCGAAGCCTTGCGCGACTGGACGGCGAAGCGCGCCCTCCGGCTGGAGGAACTGGCCGCGCTCAAGGCCGAGATCGAGCTCGGCCTGTCCGATGTCGCCGCCGGCCGGGTCACGGAGTTCGACACGACCCGCATCATCAATCGCGGGAGGACGCTATTGGCCGGCCGCTCGCCCTCCGCCTGATCGAGGCGGCGGAGGGCGATCTCGCGGATACCCGGGCCACGCTGGCCGCGGAGGCATCCGAGGACGTCGCTACGCGGTTCCTGCGGGCGATTGGGGCGGGGTTCGAACCGCGCTGCGGCGCTTCCCCCTCTCCGGTCCCACGCGCGCAACGCTGGCGCCGGGCCTGCGCGCCACCGTCCATGGGGCCGATGTCGTCTCCGGCCTGCCCACGGCCGAGGCGGTGGTGATCGTCCGCGTGCTGCATGGCGCGGGCTTCGCGGCGGCCCTGGCCGAACGCGGCGGCTTCCGCTGACCCATCCCCTAGGCGCCGCCGCGCCCCTACGGCCACGCCGCCGTCCTTCGAAACAACGGCTGGTCGTTCATGAACGCCACCCGCTCCGCCTCATGGCACGCCATGCACGCCGCCCGCGCCTCCCCGAAGGCTGCTCGCGCCCGCGCGGCGTCGCGCGCGCGGAACGCTGCCAGCACGGGTTCGTACACCTTTTGCACGAACTCCTTGTCCGCATTCGCCTGGCGCCGCGGCCGGCGCTGGTATCCCGCGACGATGGTCTCGCGGATCTTCTCCCACTGGTAGGCCGCGAGGTCGAAATTGCCGTCCGCCACCGCGTCGTACAGCGCCTGGTAGCGCTGCCCGACGATCTGCATGGAGACATGGAAGCCGCTCGCCTGGCCCTGCAGCAGGCGGAAGCGGGTCGTGTCGTCCGGCGCATTCAGCAGCCAGTTGTTCGGATCGGGCGGCGTCTGCGCCTGGGCGGAGGTGGGGGCGGGGGCGAGGCCCAGGCCGAGGGCCAGGAGGGCGGCGGCGAGGGCGAGCGGGCGGGGCATGGGCGGGTCCTTCCTGCCGGGCTGCCACGGGCAGCGCGGGGCGTGGCAGTTGAGCCCGCTCATTACCATCAGGTCAATGTCGAATACTTGTGTGCAGCAATAGAGACATGAAGATATCAATGGTCTTCATGTCTGTGCAGGTGTTGGATCGAAGCTCTGCCCTCTCCTGCGGCGCATGGCCTGCGATCGGTCTCCGGCAAGCCGGGTCCAGGGGCATTTCAGCCTTCTGGCGGGGTGGGGGCCGGCGAGGCGCGGCCCCCCGGCCCATCTCCGCGTTCCACCCGACGGCTGCCCCCGGCGTCGCACGCCGGATCGATCATGCCACGGCCCGGGAGTGGCGCATGACCATCGCCCTGCCTGCCGCCACGGCCGCCTTCGTCACGGGCGCCGGGCCAGCCGGTGACGACGCCACCGGCAGCGCGCTGGCCCCCCGCCGGCGCATCGGCAGCAGCAGTCCCAGCGCGGCCGCGAGGAGCGGAAGCGAGGCCGGTTCCGGCGCCGGCACGACGCGCGCGCCGAAGAGGCGGAAGGACTCGGCGTCATCGGCCGAGATCAGCCCCGCCGACCAGAGGATGCTGAAGCTGCGCGTCGGCGCGAAGGTCGCGCCGTAGAAGCCGCGAAAGGCCAGCGGCAGGCGGGTGCAATCGTAGTAGGGGTCGGTCGCGTCCGGCGCGAAACAGGCGGGCTCCGGCGTCTCGAAGAAGGGCAGGCCCGGCCACAGGTCGGTGCCGAGCGACTGCACCAGCGTGCCTGCGAAGCCGACGATGTCGAAGGGCAGGGTGTAGGTGATGCGGTACGCGCCAAGGCAGGGATAGGCGAAGCTGTTGCAGGCGAAGCTGCCGCCCCACTGTCCGGCCGAGGTGTCGAGGATCCAGGTGATGGTGCGGGTGACGGGCGGGCCGAAGGGGCCGGTCGTGTAGGTGACCTCCTGCGGCACGCCCCGCGCGTAGGTCGCGAAGGCGTCCTGCGCGACCGCGACATGGGCGGGGAAGGGGCTGGTGGCGGCGCCGCCGATGGCCGCGTTCCAGGCGGCCTCGTCCAGATAGGCCGTCGCCCTGGCCTGCGGGACGGCGCCCGGCCAGGCCAGCAGCGCCATGGCACAGAAACGGAACAATCTGATGCAAGAACGCATGCGCGGGTCCCTCGCGCCCCAGGGAATGCGCGACGCTATGGCATCGACCTGGGTCGGGCGAGACGGGGCGCTGTCGCGATGCCGCGAGGGGATGCCGTGCTGTCGGAAACGTGAAGTGCCGGGCGTCCCCGGGGCTGCGCCGCGTCCGGCGCGATGTCTCCCGCCGCGCGGGCGGGGGCGGCACCGCGCCGGCTTTCTGGGCCGGCGTCACTTTTTGCCGCAATGGTCTCTCGGATATGTACGATTGAGACTTTGGTCATTATACTGAGACCACGGCCGCGAGAGAATTCCTGGCGGGCGATCCATCTACGGGAGCGCGCGCATGGCGGGCAGCGTCAGTCTTGGCCAGACCGAGATCTTCATCGGCGAGGCGGCGGGCGCGGCCCAGGTCGTCATCAAGCGCGCCGGCTCACTGACCGGCGAGGTCTTCGTCCGCTACCGCATAACCGGCGACACCGCGACGGAGGGTGAGGACTACACGGGCGTTGACGGGTCGGTGATCCTGGCGGACGGCGTGGGCTCGGTGACCATTCCGCTGTCGATCCTGAACGACACCCTGGGCGAGGCGACGGAGGTCGTCACCTTCGCGCTGATCGAGGCGACCGGGGCGACGCTGCTGGCGCCGCGGACGACCCGGGTGAACATCCTGGACGACGAGATCCTGGCGCCGCCGCCGCCGGCAGAGCCGCCGCTCATCTCGGCCTATGAACTGTCGAAGGTGCCGCTGGTCACCGGGCTCGACCAGCCCGTGCGCTTCGCCTTCGCCCCCTTCGACCAGAGCCTCGTCTTCATCGCCGAGAAGGGCGGCCGCGTGCTGCTGGCCGACCTCGATACCGGGGTGACGTCCGTGGTGCTGGACCTGCGCGACCAGGTGAACAGCGCCGGCGACCGCGGCCTGCTGGATGTGATCCTGCATCCCGACTTCGCGAGCAATCCGTATCTCTATGCCTTCTACGTGGTCGATCCGGCGGAGACCGCCGGCCTGACGGGCAACGCCGGACGCGACGGTGAGGGCAACCGCTATTCGCACGTGGTCCGCTACACGCTGGATGCCGCAACCGGCTATTCCACGGTGGTCGCGGGCAGCGCGGTCGTGCTGATCGGCGGCGCGGGGGATGGCATCGCCGCCATCTCGGGCGACGGCGCGCAGGACTTCACCGACCCGGCCTTCGCCACCGCGATCGCCTCGGACAAGGAGACGGATGCCGGCGACCGCGTCATCGGCGGGTTCAAGCAGGACTACCTGAAGGGCGACAGCCTGTCGCACGACGGCGGCAAGATGCTGTTCGGGCCGGACGGCATGCTCTACGTGCTGACCGGCGACGGCACCTCCTACAACTACGCCGACCCGCACTCGATCGACGTCTTCTCCCTCAACTCGCTGTCGGGGAAGGTGCTGCGGGTCGATCCGCTGACCGGCGACGGGCTGGCGGACAATCCCTTCGCGGCACTGGCGCCGGACCTCGATGCCAACGCCGCCAAGGTCTACCAGCTCGGCCTTCGCAATCCGTTCTCGGCCGCCTTCGATGGCGACGGGCGGTTGTTCATCGCCGATGTCGGCTGGTCCAGCTACGAGGAGATCAATGTCGGCGGGCCCGGCGCGAATTTCGGCTGGCCCTATTTCGAGGGCGGCGACGGCGGCACGCTGCTGCGGGCCCCCGGCTACCGCGACCTGCCCGGGGCGGCGGCGATCTATGATGCCTGGCTGGCCGGGACGCTGACGATCACGCCGGCCTACCGCGCCTTCAACCACGACGTGGCCGCGCCGGGCTTCCCGCTGCAGGCGATCACCGCGGGCGGCATCGTCGCCCTGCCCAGCCCCTAT
>JAIYAI010000810.1 GCA_027489135.1 Acetobacteraceae bacterium | reverse complement strand
GTGGGCATGCCGATCGACCTCGCGCTGCTGGGCACGGATACCATGCGCGTCTCCTTCCGCCGGCGCATCACGGAGGAGGATCCCTACTACCAGTTCGTCCGTGAACGCTGGTCCGCCGCGCTGCGCGAGGCCTACCAGCAATTGCCGCCGGCGGAGTGGCTGGCGGGTTGGCACCCGTAGCGCCGGCGGAGTGGCTGGCGGGTTGGCACCCGTGGTGCCACGGCGGTAAGCACCGCCCCAAAGCCCGGGGAGAACGCCTGCCATGCATCGTCGCCACCTCATCGCCGCCACCATCGCGCTGCCCGCCGTCGCCCGTGCGCAAGGGGCCTGGGCGCCGGCGCGCGCCGTGCGCATCATCGTGCCCTTCGGCCTCGGCGGCTCCGCCGATGTCGCCGCGCGCTTCCTGGCCGAACCCCTCGCCGCCGCGCTCGGCCAGCCCGTGGTGGTCGAGAACCGGCCCGGCGCCGGCGCCGTGATCGGCACCGATGCGGTGGCGAAGTCGCCGCCGGACGGCCTGACCCTGCTGCTGATGTCGAACACCCATACGGCGAACGAGACGCTGATCCCGAACCGCCCCTATGCGCTGCTGCGCGACCTCGCGCCCGTCGCGGCGGTGAACGTGGCGCACCACGTGCTGGCGGTGCACCCGTCGCTCGGCGTGAAGACGGTGCCGGAGCTGATCGCCAAGGCCAAGGCGCAGCCGGGGAAGCTGGACTACGCCTCCTCCGGTCCCGGCACGCCCTACCACATCGCCGGCGCCGTCTTCTGCGCCATGGCCGGGATCGAGGTGAACCACATCCCCTTCCGCGGCTCGAACGAGGCGCGTACGGCCCTCCTCGCCGGCCAGGTGCCGATCATGTTCGACGCCATCCCGACGATGCGCGAGCAGATCATGGGCGGCCGCGTCGTCGGCCTCGCCACCACCGGCCCCGCGCGCGATGCGCTGATGGCGGACCTGCCGACGGTGGCGGAGACGCTGCCCGGCTACCAGGCCTCGATCTGGCTCGGCGTGATGGCGCCGGCGGCGACGCCGGCGCCGGCGGTGGAGCGCCTGCATGCGGAGGTGAACCGCATCCTCGCCCTGCCGGCGACGCGCGAGACAATGGCGCGCGGTGGCGCCCAGCCCATGCCGATGTCCGTCGCCGCGTTCGCCGCCTTCCTTCGTGCCGATATCGATCGCCAGCGGGAGTGGATCCGCATGGCCGGCATCACCGCGGGCTGAGCTGGCCGACGCCCGACAGGATCACGTCGATCTGCGCCACGCGGGCTGCGTGACGTGCCTCGCGCCGGTGTTCCGCGCGCAGCGCCAGCACGGCCGGCACGATGCCGAAGCCGGCGAGCAGCAGGCCGAAGGCGAGAAGGTTCAGGTCGATGGCGGCCATGGGATTCTCCTCTCGTCGGGGCGGCCCTGCCGTTGCCGGTGGGCCGTCGCGGGGCGCACCATGGCGCCCCCTGCCTGAACCCAGGCTGAGCCGGCCGTTCAGCCCCGGTTCAGCCGGGCGGCGCCAGGAAGCCGTCATGCGACACGCCGCCGCCATCCTCGCCCTCACCCTGCTGCTCCCCGCGCCGCCCGCCCGGGCCGGCGTCGATCAGGAGGAGGCGCGCGCCGCGCTCGCCGCCGGCGCCATCCGCCCGCTCGCCGAGATCCTGGCGATCGTCGAGCGGCGCTGGATCGGCCGCGCCATCGAGGTGGAGCTGGACCGCGAGGACGGGCGCTGGGTCTACGAGATCAAGCTCCTGCCGCCCAGTGGCCGGGTTTTCGAGCTGGAGCTGGATGCCGCGACCGGCGACCTCCGCCGCAGCAAGGGTCCCGTGCAGGAGCGGCGCTGATGCGTGTTCTCGTCGTCGAGGACACCGCCGCCCTCGCCGCGCAGCTGCGCGAGGCGCTGGCCGAGGCCGGCTTCGCCGTCGACCACGCGGCGGACGGGGAGGAGGCACAGTTCCTCGGCGAGACCGAGCCCTATGACGCCGTCGTGCTCGACCTTGGCCTGCCGAAGCTGGACGGGCTCTCCGTGCTGCGCCGCTGGCGCGCGGGCGGCCAGCGCATGCCGGTGCTGATCCTGACGGCGCGCGATTCCTGGTCGGAGAAGGTCGCCGGCCTTGATGCCGGGGCCGACGACTACCTGGCCAAGCCCTTCGCCATGGCGGAGCTGGTCGCGCGGCTGCGGGCGCTGATCCGCCGCGCGCACGGCATCGCCTCCGCCGAGATCGTGCTGGGGACGCTCCGCATCGACACCGCGTCGCAGTCCGTCACGCAGGCCGGCGCGCCTGTGAAGCTGACCGCGCTGGAATACGGGCTGCTCGCCTATCTCGCGCATCATCCGGGCCGGCCCATCTCCAAGTCCGAGCTGACCGAGCATCTCTACGCCCAGGATTTCGACCGCGATTCCAACACGCTCGAGGTCATCGTCGGGCGCCTGAGGCGCAAGCTCGGCGACGGCGTGATCGAGACGCTGCGCGGCCAGGGCTACCGGCTCGTCGCATCGCCGGCGGGCTGATGCGCTCGCTCACGCTCCGCCTCGCGCTGCTCGCGGCGCTCTGGGTTGCGGCGGGGCTGGTGCTGGCGGGGTGGTTCGTCGCCGGCCTCGCGGAGCGGCAGATGCGCGCCGCCGCCGATGCCCGGCTCGGCACGCTGGTCGATGGCGTGGTCGCCGTGCTCGGCGCCGATGTCGACGGCGTCGCCACCGTCCAGCGCCCGCCGAGCGGTGCCGCCTTCGACCAGCCGCTCTCCGGCGAGTACTGGCAGGTCAGCGCCGCGCGCGGGGCGCAGCGCGTGCTGGCGCAGTCCCGCTCGCTCTGGGATGCGCGGCTGCCGCCGCCCGCTGTGACCGGGACCGGAGAGACGGCGTTGCGCAGCCTGCCCGGGCCGCGCGGGGAGCCGTTGCGCCTGCTGGAACGCGTGGTCGAGCTCCCCAACGCGCCGGCTCCCTGGGTGGTGCAGGTCGGCCTGGATGCGACGGCGACGGAGCGGGAGATCGCGCGGCTGCATCGGGGCCTCGCGCTGGTGCTGCTGCTGCTCGGCGTCGGGCTGGTCGCCGGTGTGGCGCTGCAGGTGGTGCACGCGATGCGCCGGCTGCGCGGCCTGCGCGATGCGCTGGCGGAGGTGCGCGCCGGCCGGCGCGAGCGGCTGGCCATGCCGGCGCCGTCCGAGGTCGCGCCGCTGGTCGAGGAGGTGGACGCGCTGATCGCGCAGAACCAGGCGACGCTGGACCGCGCCCGGGCGCATGCCGGCAACCTCGCGCATGCGCTGAAGACGCCGGTTTCCGTGCTGCGCAACGCGCTGGACCGGCCTGCCCCCGATACGGCGACGGCGCTGGACCAGGTGGCGGCGCTGGAACGCACGGTGCAGCACCACATGGCGCGCGCGCGGTCGGCGGCCCTGGGTACAGGCGGCACGCTGGCGGCGCCGCTGGAGGCCGCACGCTCCGTCGCCCGCGCGCTGCAGCGGCTGCAGGCGGAGCGGGGGCTGGAGATCACCGTCACGGGCGATGCCGCGGCGCGGGTGCGCGTCGATGGGCAGGACCTGGTCGAGATGATCGGCAACCTGATGGAGAACGCCTGCAAATGGGCGGTGCGGCGCGTCGCGGTGCGGGTCGAGGCGGATCCCGCCGCCCGCCGCGTGCGCATCCTGGTGGAGGATGACGGGCCCGGGCTGCCGGACGGAACGGCGGCGCTGGCGCGCGGCGTGCGGCTGGACGAGGCGATGCCGGGGGCGGGGCTGGGCCTCGCCATCGTGCGCGACCTGGCGGCGCTGCATGGCGGCGGGATCGACCTCACCCGGGGCGAGGCGCTGCCCGGCGCGATGGCGGTGCTGGACCTTCCGGCGGGTGGCTGACGCGACACGGGAACTTGCCGCCCGCGGGTGATGCGATGCGGGCACTTGCCCGCCTGCGCTGCGCCGATAGGGTGGCGGGGCCGGGGAGGGGAGTCGCATGACGGGACGCAGAATTTTGCTGGGTGGGTTCGCCGCGCTGCCGCTGGCGGCGCCCGCCCTGGCACAACCCGCATGGCCGTCCCGCCCGATCCGCATCATCGTGCCCTTCGGCCTCGGCGGCGCGGCGGATGTCGCGGCGCGCTGGGTGGCGGAGCCGCTGTCCCAGGCGCTCGGCGTGCCCGTGGTGATCGAGAACCGCCCCGGCGCTGGCGGGACCATCGGCACGGACCAGGCGGCGAAGGCGCCACCCGACGGCTATACCCTCGTCGCGCTCGGCAATACCGCGGCGGTGAACGAGACGCTGCAGCCGCAGCGGGGCTACGTGCTGATGCGCGACCTGACCGTGGTGGCGCCGATCAACATCGCCAACAACGTCCTCGTCGTGCATCCCTCGGTGCCGGCACAGAACCTCGCGGAGTTCCTGGCGCTGCTGAAGCGGGAGCCGGGCAAGTGGAACTACGCCCATTCCGGCCCCGGCACGCCCTATCACCTGGCTGGCGAGATGCTGAAGACCATGGCCGGCGTCGACATGGTGGCGATCAGCTTCCGCGGCTCGAACGAGGCGCGGACGGCGGTCATCTCCGGCCAGGTGCCGATCATGTTCGACGGCATCCCCACCATGATCCCGCAGATCCGGGAAGGGCGGGTCAGGGGCATCGCCACGACCGCGCTGCAGCGCGATGCGGCGCTGCCGGACCTGCCCGCAGTGGCGGAGCAGGTGCCGGGCTTCCAGTACCCGATCTGGATCGGCCTGATGACGGCGGCGGCGACGCCCCGGCCGATCGTCGAGCGGCTGCATGCCGAGATCAGCCGCATCATGGCCTCCGACGCCGGTCAGCAGGCGATGCGCCGGATGGGCGCGGCGCCGATGGTGATGACGCTGGCCGAATACGACGCATATCTGCGGAACGACATCACGACGCTGGCGGCGCTGGTTCGCAAGGCGAACCTGCGCGCCGAGTAGCCCGCGATCGTCCCGCGTGGACCCACGCGGGGCGTGAATCGCCGGCTGAAGCGATAAGGACCGGGCCCATGGTCGCATTCACCCTGAACGGCGCGGCGGTCGCGCTGGACGTGCCGGAGGAGGTCTCGCTGCTGCACGCGCTGCGCGGGCCTGGCGGGCTTTCGGGCCCGCGCTTCGGCTGCGGCACGGAGCAGTGCGGCACCTGCATGGTGCTGGTCGACGGCAAGCCCAGCTATGCCTGCAGCCTGCCGGCGAGCGCCGCCGCCGGCCGGAGCGTGACCACGGTCGAGGGCCTCGGCACGCCCGAGGCGCCGCACCCGCTGCAGGCCGCCTTCCTGGCGGAGCAGGCGGGGCAGTGCGGCTACTGTCTTTCCGGCATCCTGGTGAGCGCCGCGGCGCTGCTGGCGACGAATCCCGACCCGGACGAGGACGCGATCCGCAGCGCGCTCGACCCGCATCTCTGCCGCTGCGGCAGCCACAACCGGATCATCCGCGCCGTCCGGCGCGCGGCCAAGGAGATGGCGGCATGAGTGGGACCGAGGTGAAGCTGCCGGGCAGCCTCAACGCCAACCGCCGCCTGTCGCAGTGGCTGGCCTTCGACAGCGATGGCGTCGTGACGCTGAAGCCCGGCAAGGTCGAGATCGGCCAGGGCATCCTGACCGCGCTGACGCAGATTGCCGCGGACGAACTCGATGTCGGGATGGAGCGAATCGCGCTGGCCCGCACCACCACCGGCGAGAGCCCGAACGAGGGCGTCACCTCCTCCTCCCTCTCGATGCAGGATGGCGGCACCGCGGTGCGCCATGCCTGCGCCGCGACGCGCGGGATATACCTGCAGGTGATCTCGCAGCGCAGCGGCGTGCCGATGGAGCGCATCGCCGTCGAGGATGGTCGCTTCCTCGGCCCCGACGGCAAGGAACTCGGCTCGTACTGGTCGCTCGCCGGCGCGGGGCTGCTGGAGACCGAGGCACCCGCCGATGCCACGCCGAAGCCGATCGCGGCGCGGCGGCTCTCCGGCACCTCCGTCGCCCGCGTCGACCTGCCGGACAAGGTCTTCGGCGCCGCGCGCTTCGTGCATGATCTCCGCCTGCCCGGCATGTTGCATGCCCGCACCGTGCGCCCGCCCTCGCGCGGCGCCGTGCTGCGTGACGTCGCCCTGCCGGAGGGTGCGCAGGTGGTGCGCGACGGCAACTTCCTGGCCGTGCTCGCCGCGACGGAGTGGGAGGCGGAGGCTCTGGCCGCGCGCGTCGCCGCCCGCTGCCGCTGGGAGGAGACCGACAGCCTGCCCGACGACCACGCGCTCGACGCGTGGCTCGACGTGGCCGGCGCACGGGGCGAGCCGAAGGTCGAGATCGAGCGCGCCGCGGAGACGCCGGCGCCCGCCCGCACCTGGAAGCGCCGCTTCCAGCGACCCTACATCGCGCACGCCTCGCTCGGCCCGTCCTGCGCCGTGGCGCGCTGGGACGGAGAGGCCGTGCGGATCTGGTCGCACACCCAGGGCGTCTACAACCTGCGTTCCGACGCCGCGACGGTGCTGCGCCTGCCGCTGGAGAGCGTCGTCGTCACGCATATGGAGGGTGCGGGCTGCTACGGCCACAACGGCGCCGACGACGTGGCGCTGGAAGCCGCGATCATTGCCCGCGCTGTGCCCGGCACGCCGGTGCGCCTGCTCTGGACCCGCGCCGAAGAACTGGGCTGGGCGCCCTATTCCCCCGGCATGCTGGTGGAGGTCGAGGCGAGCCAGGCCGCGGACGGGTCGCTGTTGGGCTGGCGGAGCACCATCACCAGCAACGGCCACGTGAACAGGCCCGGCCGCGATACCAACCCGACGCTGCTGGTCGCCAGCCAGATCGCCGAGCCCTTCCCGGTGAAGCCCTCGGCCAATCCGCCACTGGCGACGGGTGGCGGGTCGCAGCGCAACGCCATCCCCTTCTACCGGCTGCCCAATCTCACCGTGACCACGCGGCGGCTGCTGGAGATGCCGCTCCGCGTCTCCTCGCTGCGCGGCCTCGGTGCGCTGATGAATGTCTGGACCATCGAAAGCCTGATGGACGAGATGGCCGAGGCTGCCGGCGAGGACCCGCTGGATTTCCGCCTCCGGCATCTCGACGACGAACGCTCGCGCGCCGTGCTGGAGAAGGCGGCGGCGATGGCGAACTGGCGCGGCCGCGTGAAGCGCGAGGGCTGGGGGATGGGCATCGGCGTCGCGCGCTACAAGAACAGCGCCGCCTGGGGCGCCGTGATCGCCGAGGTCGAGGCGAAGGAGCGCGTCTTCTGCCGCCGCCTCTGGATCGCCGGCGATGCGGGGGAGATCGTCAACCCCGACGGCGTGAAGAACCAGTACGAGGGCGGCGCCATCCACGGCGCCTCCGTGGCCCTGCTGGAACGCGTCACCTTCGACCGCCGCCGCGTCACCAGCGATTCCTGGGAGAGCTACCCGATCCTCCGCTTCTCCGAGGTGCCGACGGTGGAGGTCGAGATGATCGACCGCCCCGCCGAGAAGTTCCTCGGCGCGGGGGAGGCCAGCATGGGCCCGGCCATCGCCGCCATCGCCAACGCGATCCACGACGCGCTCGGCGTTCGGCCCAAGCGGCTGCCCTTCACGCCGGAGGCCATTGCCGAGGCCGCGGCGGGCTGACATGGCGCGGATCACGCTGACGCTGGCCTGCGCGGCGACGGACCGGTCGCGGCCGATCCTCGACGGGCGCGTCACCGTGCCCGGCGTCGATCTCGTCTGCCTGCCCGGCGAGCCGGAGGACATCTTCGCCCGCGCCATGCGCGACGCGCCCTTCGAGATCACGGAGCTCTCGATGGGCAGCCACATCGTCACCACGGCGCGCGGCGACGGGCCCTATATCGGCGTGCCGGTCTTCCTCTCCCGCGCCTTCCGCCATTCCGCGGTGACGATCCGCACGGATCGCGGCATCGCGGGACCGAAGGACCTGGGGGGCCGGACCATCGGCCTGCCGCAGTACCAGCAGACCGCGGCGCTCTGGGTGCGCGGCCTGCTGCGCGACCACTACGGCGTCGATACGCGCCGCATTGCCTGGCGCACCGGGCAGGAGCGGACGCCGATCTCCCTGCCGCCGGGCCACGACGTGGCGCCGCTGGGGCGCGACCTGAATGCGGCGCTGGCCGATGGCACGCTCGACGCCATGGTGTCGCCGCGGCCGCCGGCCTGCTTCGCCGACGGGAGCGCACCGGTGGCGCGGCTCTGGTCCGACACCATGGCGGAGGAGGTGGCCTGGCATCGCGCCAGCGGCTTCTTCCCGATCATGCACTGCCTCGCTGTCCGCCGCGACGTCGCGGAGAAGCACCCCTGGCTGCCGGTGGAGTTGTTCCGCGCCTTCGCCAGGGCGCGCGCGCTGGCGGTGGCGGAGCTTGCGCTGAACAACGTGCTCCGCGTCTCGCTGCCCTGGATCGCGGAGGCCTACCGGCAGCAGGCGGCGATCATGGGCGGCGATCCCTGGCCGTATGGGTTCGCCCGCAACCGCGACGAGGTCGCCGCCATGATCCGCTACGCCGTGGAGGATGGGCTGGCGCGCGCGCCGATCGAACCCGAGGCGCTGTTCCACCCGAGCACGCTGGGCGAATCTCCATGATGGAACCCTTTCTGGTTGCCGGCGGCGGCATCGGCGGCCTCGGCACGGCGCTCGCGCTCGCCCGCGCCGGGCATCGCGTGCGGGTCTTCGAACGCGCCACGGAGTTCCGCGAGATCGGCGCCGGCATCCAGCTCGGGCCCAATGTCTTCGCGATGTTCGACCGGCTCGGCGTGACCGAGGCCATGACGCAGGAGGCCGCCTTCCCGAAGGCGCTGATCATGCGCGACGCGGTCGGCGGCCACGAGGTCACGCGCATCCCGCTGGAGGGCATGCGCGACCGCTACGGCCAGCCCTATGCCGTGATCCATCGCGGCGACATGCTGGAGGTTCTGCACCGCGCCTGCCTCGCCATGCCCAACCTGATCAGCATGGAGACCGGCCGCACCGTCGCCGGTTTCCAGCAGGACGAGGCCGGTGTGAGCGTTCAGTTCGAGGAATCTGTGCCCACCGCGCGCGGCGCCGCGCTGATCGGCTGCGACGGGCTCTGGAGCAAGGTGCGTGGGCAGCTTCTGGGTGACGGGCCGCCGGTCGTTTCCGGCCATATCGCCTATCGCGCCGTGCTGACGATGGACCAGGTGCCGGCCGGCATCCCGCGCGACGTGGTGCAGCTCTGGGCCGGGCCGAAGCTGCACCTGGTGCACTACCCGCTGCGGCGCGGGGAACTGATGAACCTCGTCGCCGTCTTCCATTCCGACCACTACGCCGAGGGCTGGGACCAGGCCGGCGACACCGCGCTGCTGTGGAGCCATTTCGAAGGCACGCGGCCCGAGGTGCGGGCGATGCTCGAGAAGATCGAGACCTGGCGCTTCTGGGTGCTGTGCGACCGCGATCCCTGCCGGGGCTGGGTGCAGGGGCGCGTCGCGCTGTTGGGCGATGCCGCGCACCCGATGCTGCAATACCTGGCGCAGGGCGCGAACATGGCGCTGGAGGATGCGGTCTGCCTCGCCGACCAGCTTGGCGTGCATGGCGGCGACATCCCGGCGGCGTTCAGGGCATACGAGGAACTCCGCGTGCTACGCGCGGGGCGCGTGCAGACGGTCGCGCGGATCTTCGGCGAGATCTACCACGCGGCAGGCGTGCGGGCGGAACTCAGGGACCAGTGGCTGGCCGGGCGGGATCCGGTGCAGGCCCGGGAATCGATGGCCTGGCTGCACACGCCGCAGACCTGGCCCGGGGCGCCGGAGTCACGCAAGGCGGGCTGAGGCTTCAAGCGTGATCGCCGGAGGTGGAATCACCGAAGGGGTGAATCACGCGACAAGACAAAGGCTTGGACCATGATCCGCGCCTCGGTGCGCGCGGATCTTGGTCTAGGCCCCGCCGCCGGCGCTGATATGGCCGTAGCTCGGCGGCGAGGTGGCGGGCTGGATCACGCCGCCGCAACCGGTGGCGATCAGCACGACGAGCAGGATGATCCAGCGCATGGCCCCGCACATGGCGCGGCGCCCGCCGAATGGAAGATCAGGCGCCCCGCCCGCGATTCGGCGCACCATACCCGCCGGGCACCTCGTCTGGCTTGATCTCGTTGCAGGCGGCGGTCGTCGCCAGCACCAGCAGCATCGCGACCAGCAGACGAATCATCCCGCGCTCCCTCAGGCCGGCACCAGCCCGAGCCGCGCGTCGCGCTGGCGGAGCCAGTGGATCAGCGGCAGGGCCAGCAGGACCATCCACGCCTTCCCCACCACCTGGCCCGCAAGATAGTCGAGACTCCCGAAAGCCACATAGAGAAACACCACACTGTCCACCACCAGACCGACGGCGCCGCTGGCCAGTACCGCCAGCATCAGGCGCCGCTTCTGCAGCGGCGTGTAGACCGCGAGGTCGGCAAGCTCGCTCAGCAGGAAGGCGAGCGCGGAGGCCAGCACCAGCGCCGGCGGCGCCAGCAGGGCCGAGAGCGCGGCACCCGCGAGGATCGCCCCTGCCGCCCAGCCGACACCCAGCCTGCGCTGCACCAGATCCCGCAGCACCAGCGCGAGGCCGATCATCAGCACGCCGGACGGCGCCATCAGCCCCGGCGCCACCGGGATCAGGCAGGGCCCGTTCGGCACGCAGACCGTGCCGGCATTGCCGATCAGCCAATTCGCCGCCGGGATGCAGAGGGCGAAGGCGATGAGGAAGGCGGCGCCCTCGACGCGGCGGCGCGTGATGTCATCCATTGGTCTGGTTCCCTTGCGCGCCGAACCATGCCTCCCAGCCGCGGCGCCGGAGGTCGCAGGCGGGGCAGGTGCCGCAGCCATGGCCCCAGGGGTGCCGGCGCGTCCGGTCGCCGAGATAGCAGCTATGGGTGTCCTCGGTAATGGCCTCGACCAGGGGGGCGCCGCCGAGGCGCTCCGCCAG
>JAIYAI010000683.1 GCA_027489135.1 Acetobacteraceae bacterium | reverse complement strand
GGCGATCCCGGCCGAGGCGCAGCGGCGGGAGATGTTCTTCCTCGACGCCACCTGCCCCCTGGTCAGCAAGGTCCACCGGGAGGCCGAGCACCACCATGCCCGCGGCCGCCACATCCTGCTGATCGGGCATGAGGGCCACCCGGAGGTGGTCGGCACCATGGGGCAATTGCCGGAAGGCACGGTCACGCTCGTCGAGGACGCCGAGCAGGCGCGCACCATCGCCGTGCCGGATGGCGCACCGCTGGCCATCATCACCCAGACCACCCTCTCCGTCGACGACACGGCCGACATCGTCGCCGCGTTGCGCGCGCGCTTCCCGGACATCTCCCTGCCGCATAAGGAGGACATCTGCTACGCCACCACCAACCGTCAGGCCGCGGTGAAGGCGATCGCGCCGCGGGCCGAGATGATGATCGTGGTGGGCGCTCCGAACTCCTCGAACTCGCTGCGGCTGGTCGAGGTGGCGAAGCGCGCCGGCTGCGAGACCGCCTTCATGGTGCAACGCGGGCGGGAACTCGACCCCGCCATCGCCGAGGGCATGGCGACGGTCGGCGTGACCGCCGGCGCCAGCGCGCCCGAGGTGCTGGTCGAGGAAGTGCTGGCGCGGCTGGCCGAGCGCTTCACGCTGGAGATCGAGGAGGTGGTGGTCGCGGAGGAGCGCATCACCTTCAAGTTGCCGGCGGCGCTCGGCGCCGGCTGACGGGGTGGCGCGTCAGCGCGCGCACTTCCCCAGGATGCAGAAGAACGCCGCATCGCGCCCGGTGGCGGCCTGCTGGGCTGCGATGCAGCCGCGCACCGTGCCGTTGACGCACCCGCCATCCAGGGCCCCTGCCGGGCAGGACCGGATACGCCGGACCCGCGAGGCGCGCCGACGCCGACGCCCTGATGCCAGACGACCTGCTGCGGAGGATATCGGCCCATGCCCAAGCGCATCGTCATCTGCTTCGACGGCACCTGGAACACCCCGGCCGAGCGCTTCGTCGGGCTGAAGAAGCTGCACGGCTGGATGGACGGGCTGCGCGGCCAGGGCGGGGACAAGCTCCGGGAGGCGCTGGAGGCTGTCGACCCCGGTCCTGATGCCGTCGAGACGAATGTCTGCCGCTTCTACCGCTCCGTCATCCGGCGCGCGGCCGGGCCCGGCGTGATGGGCCAGGTGAAGTGGTACGACGCCGGTGTCGGCACCAACTGGTACGACCGCGTCGCCGGCGGCGCCTTCGGCCTCGGCCTCTCCGAGAACATCCGCGAGGGCTACCGCTTCCTGGCCGAGGCCTACGAGCCGGGGGATGCGATCTTCGTCCTTGGCTTCAGCCGCGGCGCCTATACCGCGCGCAGCCTGGTCGGCATGATCCGCAATGCCGGCCTGCTGCCGCCAGGCGCCACGCCGGACGGCCCGCATGGCGACGCCATGATGGAAGCCTACGAGATCTACCGCACCCGCGGCGACGAGGTGGACAGCGAGCGCGCGCTGTCCTTCCGGCGGCAGCGCGGCGCCCGTATGGTCAACATCGACTTCCTCGGCGTCTGGGACACGGTCGGCGCGCTCGGCATTCCGGTCGAGAGCTTCGAGGGCTTCAACAGGTCGGTCTTCGAGTTCCACGACACCGAGCTCAGCGGCATCGTGCGCAATGCCTTCCACGCCATCGCCGTGGACGAGCACCGCGAGCCCTACGCCGTCACCCTGTGGGACCCGAAGAAGAAGCTGGACCAGCGGATGGAGCAGCGCTGGTTCGTTGGCGCGCATTGCGATGTTGGCGGCGGCTATCCGGACCGCATGCTGTCCGACGTCACACTGGCCTGGATGCAGGCGCGGGCCGTGGAATGCGGGCTCGACCTGCACCCCGAGGCGATGCCCGCCGTGACGGAGGCGAATGCGCTCGGCACGCTGACCGACAGCTTCGCCAATTTCCTCGAAGGCCTGTTCCGGTTGTTCAGCCGGCGCTTCTACCGCCCCGTCCGCCGCGCCGCCCACGGCCAGGAGCACGTGGACGATACGGTGCAATTGCGGCTCAAGCAGGATGTCGGCTACCGGCCGAAGAATCCGGGGCTCTACGACGCCTGAGACCCCGGGAGGTTTCGCCGCGGGCCGGTGGCGGCTAGAAGCCGGGTCTCCTGCCCCCGCATGTCCAGCGAAGGTCCGCATGGCTGTCTATACCGAGGTCACGGACGAGGCGCTGCGGGCCTTCCTCGCGGATTACGACCTCGGCGGGCTGCTTGCCTTCCGCGGCATCGCCGAGGGGGTGGAGAACTCCAACTACGCGCTGAAGACGGCGGGCGGCGACTTCATCCTCACCCTCTACGAGAAACGCGTCGACCCGGAGGAACTGCCCTACTTCCTCGGGCTGATGGAGCACCTGGCGGGCCGCGGCCTGGCCTGCCCGACACCGGTCCGCGGGCGGGACGGGCAGGCGCTGCGCCACCTCGCGGGCCGTCCGGCGGCGATCTGCACCTTCTTGCCCGGCATCTGGCCGCGCCGCGTGCGGCCCGAACATTGCGCGCCGCTGGGCGAGGCGCTGGCCAGGCTGCACGCGGCCGGCGAGGGCTTTCCCATGGTGCGGCCCAATGCGCTGGGTCCCGCCGGATGGGCGCCGCTGCTGGAGCGCTGCCGCGCGACCGGGGACGGCGTGCAGGCCGGGCTCGTGGCGCAGCTCGACGCCGCTCTGGCAGCGATCCTGGCGCGCTGGCCGGCAAAGGGCGCGCTGCCGACCGGGCAGATCCATGGCGATCTCTTTCCCGACAACGTCTTCTTCCTCGATGCGTCGGACGGACGGCCGCGGGTCTCGGGGCTGATCGACTTCTACTTCGCATGTACCGACCTGCTCGCCTACGACATCGCGGTCTGCCTGAACGCCTGGTGCTTCGAGGCCGATGGCAGCTTCAACGTGACCAGGGCGCGGTCGCTGCTGGCGGCCTACCAGGCGGTGCGACCGTTGACACCGGGCGAGTGCAACGCGCTGCCGGTGCTGTGCCGGGGGGCCGCGATCCGCTTCCTGCTGACGCGCCTCTATGACTGGACCGCGACGCCCCCCGGCGCGCTGGTGACGCGGAAGGACCCGCTGGAGTACCTCCGCAAGCTCCGCTTCTTCGCGGCGGTGGAAGGTTCGGCCGGCCTTGGACTCTGACGACAGGCCGATCGTCGAGATCTGGACCGATGGCGGCTGCAAGCCGAATCCGGGCCCGGGCGGCTGGGGCGCGGTGCTGCGCTTCGGCGCGGTCGAAAAGGAGTTGTCGGGCGGCGACCCGGCGACCACCAACAACCGCATGGAACTCACCGCCGCGGCCGCGGCGCTGGAGGCGCTGAAGCGCCCCTGCCGTGTGGCGGTGCACACCGACAGCGAATACGTTCGCAACGGCATCAGTCGCTGGATCCATGGCTGGGTGCGCAACAACTGGCGCAACGCGGCGAAGGATCCCGTCGCGAACATGGAACTCTGGCAGCGCCTGCTGGCCGCGACGCAGCGGCACGAGGTGGAGTGGCACTGGGTGCGCGGCCATTCCGGCGACCCGATGAACGAGCGCGCGGATCGGCTGGCGACCGCGGCGCGCGAGCAGGCGGCACGGGAGTGAGGCCGCTGGAGGCCATCATCGTCGCCACCGCGGCGCATCCCATCGTCCCGGCCAGCGTGCCGG
Organism: Acetobacteraceae bacterium; assembly: GCA_027489135.1. Classification (GTDB taxonomy): domain Bacteria; phylum Pseudomonadota; class Alphaproteobacteria; order Acetobacterales; family Acetobacteraceae; genus JAIEOP01. Next base: position 6,668 of record JAIYAI010000683.1, on the reverse strand, counting down.
CAACGCCCATCGTCAGCTGACCGAGGACACCCCAGGATGCCTCCCCGCGACCGCGTCGGACACGCCCGTCACCAGCGCGCGGTCGGCCGGACCGCCCGCCGCGCGCGCGCCTGCACCGCGACCGCCCCCCTCGTCCGTGCCTCGGGCAATCGCAAGCCGCGCCGGCTGCCAGCGCTGGCCTGGCAGTCGGCGGCGGAGACGGTGAACCGGGCGATCCCCGCGACGGTCGCCGGCCGGGCACAGCCGCGGGGCAGTATCGTCAACGGACCGCTGGCCGTGGACAACGCGGTGGAATTGGCGGCGCCGAAGACCGAAGGGCGCGCCGGCATGGCCGCCGGTCACGCCGACGGCGCCGTTGCCCGGCTGATGGCGGATGCGCCGGCGGCGCCGTCCAGCCACCGGACCCTGACCGGACCGTTCCGGGTGCAGCCGGAGGTCGCGGCATGAGCGGCGTCATCCTCGTCCTCAACGCCGGGTCGTCCTCGCTGAAATTCGCCGTCTTCACGCTGCCGGCAGCAGCGCCGGACGGCACCCCCGCCAGAGGCGCAGGCACCCTGGAGGCGCGGTTCAGCGGCCAGGTGGAGGGCATCGGCGCCACCCCGCACCTCATCGCCCGGGACGCGGCCGGCACGCGGCTGCTCGACGAGCGCTGGGCGGGCGGCGGCGCGCCGGAGCACCACGCCGCCGCGCTCGGCGAGATCATCCGCTGGCTCGAAGGCGTGCTCGGCGGGCAGCCCGTCATCGCCGTCGGCCACCGCGTCGTGCATGGCGGGCCGGACTACGCCGAGCCGATGCTGATCGACCTCGGCGTGATGGCCGAGTTGCAGGACCTCGTTCCCCTCGCGCCGCTGCACCAGCCCCACAACCTGTCCGGGATCGCCGCTGCCGCCCGGCGGTTCCGCGGCGTGCCGCAGGTCGCCTGCTTCGACACCGCCTTCCACCGCACCCAGCCCTTCGTCGCCGACACCTTCGGCCTGCCGCCGGAGTTCCACGCCCGCGGCATCCGCCGCTACGGCTTCCACGGCCTGTCCTACGAATACATCGCCCGGCGCATCGCCGCGGAGGATCCGGCGCTCGGCGCCGGGCGCCTCGTCGTCGCCCATCTCGGCAACGGCGCCTCGCTCTGCGCCATCGCGGGCGGGCGCAGCCAGGGCAGTTCCATGGGCTTCACCGCGCTCGACGGCGTGCCGATGGGCACGCGCTGCGGCCAGCTCGACCCCGGCGTGGTGCTGCACATGATCGACACGCTCGGCATGGGCACGGCCGAGGTGACCAAGCTCCTCTACGGCAACAGCGGCCTGAAGGGCCTCTCCGGCGTCTCGCAGGACGTGCGGGAGATCGAGGCGGCGGGCGGCGAGGCGGCGGAGCGCGCGCTCGGCTACTTCGCCTATCGCGTCAGGCGGGAGATCGCGGCGCTCGCCGCGTCGCTCGGCGGCATCGACGCACTAGTCTTCACCGCCGGCATCGGCGAGAACGCGCGGGCGCTGCGTGGGCGCATCTGCGAGGGCCTGGGCTTCATGGGCATCGCCATCGACACGGCGCGCAACGCCGCGAATGCGCCGGAGATTTCGCCGCCCGGCAGCACCGTGCGTGTCCTCGTCCGCCGCACCGACGAGGAGCGGATGATCGCCGAACACACTCTCGCGGTGATCCGGGGGCATGGCTGAGCGGTGCCCGCCGCGCCCGGGTCTGCGGAACGCGGCTGCGCGCCCGCTTCGGCCTGCGCGCCGGGTGCGCCGTGGTCGGGCATGGCGGCAGGTCGGGCCGGCTCGCCCCATCGCCCGCAGCGGCCTGGCGACGCCCCGGCCATCCTGGCGTCCGGCCATGCCGACCGTCGCGGCACCTGCGCCAGGCCGCCCGATCAGCCCGGCGGCGGGCCGATCCGTCGCCTGCGCTGTCCGCCGCCGCGTGGCGCGCGCGCCGTGGCGAATCGGACCACTGGGGTGAGCGAAGCCCTCCCGGCCTGCGGCGCGTCCGGCGGCGGCCCGCGCCCGGCCCGATGGACGCCGCGGACGGGCTTCGCTATCATTCACTGAATACAACGCTGGTGGAGCCAAGGATGTTGCGACGTCGCCTCCTCGCCGCCGCCACGGCCGCCCTCGCCGCGCGTCCCGCCCGCGCCCAGGGCCCGCTGACCGTCTTCGCCGCCGCCAGCCTGACCGACGCGCTGCGCGACCTTGGCGCGCAGTGGCAGGCCCGCGGCAACCCGCCGCCGCGCTTCTCCTTCGCCGCCTCCTCGGCGCTCGCCAGGCAGATCGAGCAGGGCGCGCCGGCAGACATCTTCATGTCCGCCGACGAGCCCTGGATGGACCATGTGCAGCAGCGGGACCTGGTCGTTGCCGGCACGCGCGTCTCGCCCATCGGCAACAGCCTCGTCCTCGTCGCGCCGGCCGACTCCAACGCGCGGGTGACGCTGGCGCGCGGCACCGACCTCCTCGCGCTGCTCGGGCCCGCGGGACGCATCGCCACCGGCGATCCCGCGCACGTCCCGGTCGGCCGCTACGCCCAGGCCGCGCTGGAGTGGATGGGACAGTGGCCAGCCATCGCGCCGCGCCTCGCCCGCGCCGACAACGTCCGCGCCGCGCTGCTGCTGGTCGAGCGCGGCGAGGCGCCCTTCGGCATCGTCTATGCGACGGACGCGGCAGTCAGCCGCGGCGTGCGCGTCGTCGCCAGCTTCCCGGCGGAAAGCCACATGCCGATCACCTACCCCTTCGCGCTGATGCGCCGCGCGGCGGGCAACGCCGCCGCCCACGCCTTCCTCGGCTTCGTCACCGGGCCGGAGGCTGCGTCCACCTGGCAGCGCCTCGGCTTCGCGCTGGCCCGCTGAGCGCGTGACGGTGATGACCGCCGAGGAGTGGATGGCCGTCCGGCTGAGCCTGGAGGTCGCCACGCGTTCGGTGCTCGTCTCCCTGGTTCCGGCGGTGGGCGTCGCCTGGCTGCTGGCGCGCGGGCGCTTTCCCGGGCGCATGCTGCTCGATGCGCTGGTGCACCTGCCGCTGGTGGTGCCACCGGTCGTGGTGGGCTGGGGGCTGCTGATGCTGTTCGGCGTGCGTGGCCCGATCGGTGCGCCGCTGCATGACTGGTTCGGCATACGCCTGGTCTTCACGACGGAGGGGGCGGCGCTGGCCACCGCGGTGATGTCCTTCCCGCTGATCGTCCGCGCCGTGCGCCTCGGCCTCGAAGGCGTCGATCCGGGGCTGGAGGCGGCGGCCCGCACGCTCGGCGCGGGGCCGGTCGACCGCTTCGTCACCGTGACGCTGCCGCTGATGTCGCCAGGGATCCTGGCCGGCGCGGTGACCGCCTTCGCCGCCGGACTCGGGGAGTTCGGCGCGGTGATCACCTTCGCCTCCAACATCCCGGGCGAGACCCAGACCCTGCCGCTGGCGATCTACAGCGCAACCCAGACGCCGGGCGGGGAAACCGTGGCGGCGCGCCTCGCCCTTGTCTCCTTCAGCCTCGCCATGGCAGGGCTGCTGCTGGCCGAGGTGATCGCGCGGCACATGGGGCGGCTGCTGGGGCGGGCCGGGTGATCGTGTTGCGCAGGCAAGCGCCGTGATTGACGTCGCCCTCAGGCATCGCTTCGGGCGGGGCGGCTTCTGCCTCGACGCCGCCTTCGCGGCGCCGGAGGCCGGGGTGACGGCGCTGTTCGGCCCCTCCGGCTGCGGCAAGAGCACCATCCTCGGCGCCGTGGCCGGGCTGCTGCGGCCGCAGGCGGGACGGGTCGCGATCGGCGGCGAGGTGCTGCTCGACACCGCTGCCCGCATCTGCCTGCCGCCGGAACGACGACGCTGCGGCGTCGTGTTCCAGGATGCGCGCCTGTTTCCGCATCTCAGCGTGGACAGCAACCTGCGCTACGGCCTGCGCCGCGCGCCGCGCGACGCCCCGGGGCCCGCCTTCGAGGAGGTGGTCGCGCTGCTCGGCATCGCCCCCCTGCTGGCCCGTCGCCCCGCCGGCCTGTCCGGCGGCGAGCGGCAGCGCGTGGCCCTCGGCCGGGCGCTGCTGTCGCGGCCGCGGTTGCTGCTGATGGACGAGCCCCTGGCAGCGCTCGACGCCGCACGGCGGGCCGAGGTGCTGCCCTTCCTCGCCCGGCTGCGGGACAGGGCGGGCCTGCCGATCCTCTACGTCACCCACGCGCTCGACGAGGTCGACGCACTGGCCGACCACCTCGTGCTGCTGGACGGGGGGCGGGTCCTCGCCGCCGGCCCGGTCGAGGCCCTGATGGCGCGCACCGACCTGCCGCTGCTGGCCGGGCGCCGCGATGCCGGGGTGCTGCTGCCCTGCGCCGTCACCGGAACCGAGGGCGACCTGATCATGCTGGAATTCGACGGCGGGACGCTGGTCACCACCGCGCATCCGGGACCGCCGGGAACACGGCTGCGCGTTCGCGTGCGGGCACGCGACGTCGCGGTGGCGACGGAGGCGCCGCGCGGCCTGTCCACGCGGAACATCCTGCCCGTGACCCTCACCGCCATCGCAGAAGCGGGCGAGGCCGGGGAGGTCTTCCTCCGCCTCGCCGCCGGGCCGACCACGCTGCTCGCGCGCGTCACGCGCGACAGCGTGTCGCGCCTCGGGCTGCGACCGGGCCAGCCGGTCTGGGCGCTGATCAAGGCCGTCACCTTCGATCATCGCGCGGCGGGGGATGCGACGGGAGAGCCACCAGCCTGGCAGGGCCGTCGGGACGGTCCTTACTGACATGCGCACCGCTTTGGGCTGAGATGCCGCCATGTCCCGTTCCGCGATGTCCGGTCGACCTGCCCGCGTGACCATCCGTCTCGACCTGGCCTCGGGGCGCGTCGGGCCCGGCAAGGTGGCGCTGCTGGAAGCGATCGACCGCGAGGGCTCGATCTCCGCCGCGGCGCGCGCGCTCGGCATGTCCTATCCGCGCGCCTGGGGGCTTGTCGTGCAACTCGACGCGATCCTCGGGGAGGAAGTCGTCGCCCGCGCGCCCGGCGGCAGGAAGGGGGGCGGCGCCTCGCTGACGGAGGCAGGGCGCCATCTGATCGCACGGTACCGGTCGGTCGAGGCTGCCGCGCAATCCGCCGCAGGACCCGCGCCGAAGGACCCCGACGCCGCACTAACGGTCGCAGGGCGGACGTCGCGGGGCTGACGCAGAGAGGGGCGCCGCCCCTCTCCACACCTCACCCCGCCAAGGGCCGAAAGGCCCTTGGAACCCTTTTGTTGGAGTGTGGGGCGCGAGGCGAGAGCAAATCTCCCGCTATTTCAGTGCACTACGCGTGGTAGCGGACAAATCCGGGGGCTCCCTCCCCAGCGCGTGGCGGAAGTTTGTTAGGATAAATTTCTCTTTGGCGTCAAGCCCTAAGCGGCGAAGCTCGACCGCAGCTGCGCCGCCCAGCGGCCGCCCAGCTTCGCAATCACCCAGAGCGAGCGAAAACTGCCGAGCGCCGTGCCGTCGCCGCGGTAGCGGGTGAACTGCAGGTCGACATGCACCTTGTCGGGCGCGCTGGCGACGACCCGCCGGTAGTCCCAGGCGCTGCGCGCCCAGCCCTCGCCGGCCCGGGCGAGGAAATCCGCGTGGTAGGTCGCCGGGGTCTGCCAGGTCTGCAGGCGCCCCTGGCTGAGGCGGTAGTGGGGGAAATGCAGCGTCGCAGCCAGGGCCGCCGCATCCCGCGCGTTCAGCGCCGCCATGTGGCGGTCCAGCACCGCCATCGCCTCGGCCTCGGCGGTTTCGGTGTCGGTCATCGCTGGGCCCGTATGAATGACGAGCGATTTGGCAGGGGTGGGGAAGCGGGTCCGAGCGGCGAAGCTGCCAATTTCAGCGCGTACGTCATGCCAACATCAACATACGAAAATCATCGTTTGACGCACCTTCTTCAATCACGTTTCCAGCTTGCGCAAGGATCGCATAATACGAACCCAGGTCCGCCTTACTATGGACCACCGCTGTTGTGACCGGCGGACGAGACAGGAGAGAAAAGTCTCTGAACTTTGCGCTCGTTGAGAACACCGACGCATGGTGATTCCCCACAGCATCGAAAACGAATTCGGTGCCTTTATGCACCACTAGCGCCGACACTTCCCACCGGTGGGTCGATGCGCCACTGAGCTTTGCAGCCGCCTTCACGCGCTGTTCGCCAAAAACCTCAACAAGCCGGTCATAGAGATGAATTGCAATCTCACCTGCCCCCCTCTCAGTGGCCTTGAGAACCAAAGAATGAGCGAGTTGCGCCGACGCCGAAGCGATGTCTGCGATTGTAGCAGCGAGTTGCAGTCGACCTGATGTGGCGAACAGCATCCGTGAGTTGGACTCGATCCCAAGCCGTTCCGCGAGTTTGCGGGCTCTTGAAGAGAATCGCGCTTCTCCCCCCACCAGGGCGGCTTCACGGAACGCAAAGCCGCCATCCGACACCGTAAAGCTGTCGCCCCCTCCGGATACGATCACAGTCGACGCTGCACCGCTCGGGTAGAAGATTGGAATATGGATGTGGCTCTCGCCCTGGCGATGAGAGATTGAGACAAGCTGTCGCGCTGCTGCTTCCACAGCGACGCTGAGATCCGAAGCGGGTTCCGAGATCGTCGCGGTCACAGCAACCTCTCTTGCCAGTTGGGCCGCTGAATATTCCTTATGTCTTTGATTTTAAAATGTTTCCCTGCCACGTCAAGGACTTCCTCAAAGCTACTTGGATCGGGCTCCACTGGTACGGCGATTG
>JAIYAI010000590.1 GCA_027489135.1 Acetobacteraceae bacterium | reverse complement strand
CGACCTCTTCGACGCGGCGCTCGCCGCCCGGATCGGGGAGTTGCGGGACGTGAAGATCCGCTCGGCCCTGACCCTGCGTCCCCGCGCCTCGATCGAGGCGGATGCGGCCGGCGAGCGCATCCACCTGATCAGCCTGCATTTCGGCGGCTACGACCGGAAGCTCGGCGATGCCGGGCGCTGCCACTACCTGCCGGTCAATCTCGGCGAGATCCCGGACTACTACCGCCGCTTCATCGACCCCGTGGACATCGTGGTGATCAAGGCGCGTCCCGCCGACGCGGACGGGATGATGAATGTCGGCCCGTCCAACCTCTACTACCGCGCCTTCATCGAGCGCGCGCGCTGCGTCATCGTCGAGACCTCCACCACCATCCCGCATGCCCATGGCATCGATTGCGCGATCCATATCAGCGAAGTCGACTACATCATCGAGGGCGACAACGCCCCCGTCCCCGCCCTGCCGAACGCGCCGGCCAGCGCGGTGGACCAGGCCGTCGCACGGCTGATCGCGGCCGAGATCGAGGACGGCGCCTGCCTGCAGATCGGCATCGGCGGCATGCCGAACGCGGTCTGCGCGCTGCTGGCCGACGCCAACGTCAAGGACCTCGGCATCCATACCGAGATGCTGCCGGACGGGCTGGCGGAGCTCTACCGCCGCGGGCTGATCACCGGCGCGCGCAAGCGGCTCGATCCGGGCAAGGTGGTCTACACCTTCGCGGTCGGGCCGCAGGCGCTCTACGACACGATCCACGACAACCGCGACATGCTGTGCAACGCGCTCGACTACACGAACATGCCGCATGTGATCATGCAGAACCCGAAGGTCGTCGCCATCAACAGTACGACCCAGGTGGACCTGAGCGGCCAGGCCGCGTCGGAATCGGATGGCGCGCGGCACATCTCCGGCACCGGCGGCCAGGCGCAGTTCGTGCGCGGCGCCTATGCGTCCGAGGGCGGCAAGAGCTTCATCTGCCTGCCCTCCACCTACGACAAGCGCGGCGCGAAGCGCAGCCGGATCGTGCCGCAGCTCACGCCCGGAAACACGGTGACGACGACGCGGGCGGACATGATGTACGTGGTCACCGAGCATGGGATGGTGAACCTGAAGGGGAAGTCGGTGCCGGAGCGGGCGCGGCTGCTGATCTCCATCGCCGATCCGGACTTCCGGGAGGAGCTAGAACGGCAGGCGCATGGGATGGGGTGGCTGCCCAAGGGGTTCAGTCTGGGCGGGCTTCCCGCGGCCCGATGACCGAAGGGCCGCGAGGCCCGAAGGTCTGAATCGGCCCGCCAGTCATGCAGTGCGGCCCGATGACCGAAGGGCCGCAAGGCCCGAAGGTCTGAATCGGCCCGCCAGACATGCAGCGCAGCCCGATGACCGAAGGGCCGCAAGGCCCGAAGGTCTGAATCGACCCGCCAGACATCCCTCCCTTGCCCGCGCCCCCTCCCCCCGGCACAACCCCCTCGACCTTCCGGGAGGAACCGATGAGCGCCGCCCTCGCCGCCGACACCGCGACCGATGCCCCGGGCGTTCCCACGCTCGCCATCGCAGGGCCGCGCGCGACCATCACCTTCAACCGTCCGAAGCAGCGCAACCGCGTCGAGCCCGCGGATCTCGCGGAGCTGGTGCGCCTCTACGACCAGGTCGATGCCAACCCCGACCTGCGGGTGCTGGTCATCACCGGCCGCGGCCCGTCCTTTTCCGCCGGCGCGCATCTCGGCGCGATGAACGACAAGGAGGTCCAGGCCCAGTCGAAGGGCCTTGACTTCGGCGACATGGTCACCCGGCTCGAGAAGGTGCGGGTGCCGACCATCGCGCGGCTGCAGGGCGGCGTGTACGGCGGCTCCACCGACCTCGCGCTCGCCTGCGACTTCCGCATCGGCCACACGGGCATCGAGATGTTCATGCCGGCCGGCCGGCTGGGCGTGCACTACTACGAAAGCGGCCTGCGCCGCTACGTCTCCCGCCTCGGCCTCAACACCGCCAAGCGCATGTTCCTGACGGCCGAGAAGTTCCCCGCGGAGGAACTGCTGCGCGTCGGCTACCTGACGCAGCTTGTCGCGCCCGAGGCGCTGGACGCCACGGTGGACGCGCTGGCCGACCGCATCGCGGAGATGGCGCCGCTGGCCGTGCAGGGCATGAAGCAGGCGCTGAACGAGATCGGCCACGGCGCCCTCGATCGCGAGGCGCTGGCCAAGCGCATCGCCGCCTGCAAGGCCAGCGCCGACCTGCAGGAGGGCATCGCCTCCTTCGCCGAGAAGCGGAAGCCGGTCTTCAAGGGGCGCTGAGGCGAGCCATGGAGGAGGTGGACTGCGTCGTCGTCGGCGCCGGCGTCGTCGGCATCGCGGTGGCGCGTGCGCTCGCGCAGCATGGGCGCGAGGTGATCGTGCTCGAGGCGGCGGAGGGCATCGGCACCGAAACCTCCTCCCGCAACTCGGAGGTGATCCATGCCGGCATCTACTACCCCGCCGGCAGCCTGCAGGCGCGCACCTGTGTCGCGGGCAAGTGGATGCTCTACGACTACTGCCGCGAACGCGGCATCCCGCATCAGAATTGCGGCAAGCTGATCGTCGCCACCTCCGAGGAGGAGGCCGGCAAGCTGCTCGGCATCCAGGCGCGCGCCGCGGCGAACGGCGTGCCTGATCTCCGCCTGCTGACGGCCGATGAAGCCAGGGCGATGGAGCCGGCGCTGCTCTGCACCGCCGCGTTACACTCGCCCTCCACCGGCATCATCGACAGCCACGCCTACATGCTCTCCCTGCAGGGTGATGCCGAGAGCGCGGGCGCGGTCTTTGCCTTCCACGCCCCGGTGCTCTCCGGCCGAGTCTCGAACCGCGGGGTCGAGATCGATGTCGGCGGCGCGGAGCCGATGCGGCTCTCCGCACGCACGCTGGTGAACAGCGGCGGGCTGCATGCGCCGAAGCTGGCCGGTGCCATCCAGGGCATGCCGGGCGACCACGTGCCCACCGCCTACTACGCCAAGGGCAACTACTTCACCCTGACCGGCCGCTCCCCCTTCTCCCGCCTGATCTACCCGGTGCCGGTGCCGGGCGGCCTCGGGACCCACCTGACCATCGACCTCGGCGGCCAGGCCCGCTTCGGGCCGGATGTCGAATGGATCGACAGCATCGAGTACGAAGTGGACCCGAGCCGGGGCGACAGCTTCTACGCCGCGATCCGCCGCTGGTGGCCCGAACTGCGCGACGGGCAGCTTGCCCCGGGCTATTCCGGCATCCGCCCCAAGACGGTGCCCCCCGGCGCGCCGGCACAGGATTTCGTGGTGCAGGGCCCCCGCCAACATGGGGTGGCGGGGCTGTTCCACCTCTTCGGGATCGAAAGCCCAGGGCTGACCGCGTCCCTTGCCCTCGCGGCGCATGTCGCGGAGGTCGTGGCCGCGGGCTGACCGGTCGCGCCCCGGCCACGGGGGCGCCCTGATTCCCGCGGGCATCACGCGCCACGATTTTGCCGCCTGCCGATCATGTTCAGGCAAGGAACGGCCTCTATTGTCATCCGCGTGCGATAGAACGGATGCCGACAACCGGGCATCCGGCTGCCGCGCTTCGGAACCTGTCGACGTATGTCCCAAGACCTCTCCCCTGCCGCCCCCGGCGACGCCGCGGGCCTCGTGACGCATCTGATGGATGCGGCGGAGCCACCGCTCGGCACGGAGGGAGGTCTGTGCGTCGGCCACGCGGTGCAGCTGCGCGCCCGCCCGGATGGCCGGACGGTGGAAGCCTGGTCGCCGCAGCTTGGCCGGCTCGGCAACCTGCCCCGGGATGCGGGGGATGCACTGACGCCGTTGCTGGCGGCCGGCACCCCCGCGCTGCCGGCGACGGTCAGCGCCCTGGTGCCCCGGCCCGGGCGTTTCGGCGGCACGCGAATCCATATCCGCCTGGGCGCTGCCGCCTGACCCCTCTCGGGCCGCCCTGAAGGGGCGGCACGACAGAGCCTTGCCGGCGCCGTGGCGGAGTGGCTCGACAGACCCTCCCCCGCCGCGTCATGGTCCGGCTGCTCACGAGACGCCAGGAATCGTCGCGCCATGCCCCTCAAGATCGCCGCCGATGGCGGAACGACCCGGCTGATCCTCGATGGCCGGCTCGACGCGGCAGGCTGCGAGAAGGTGGAGACGCAGTTCACCGCGGCGACCAGCTCGGCCCAGGGGAACATCCTCGTTGACCTGACGGGGGTGGACTACATCGGCTCCCTCGGCATCCGGCTGCTCATCAGCGGCGCGCGTACCGTGCGCCGGCGCGGGAACCGCATGGTGATCATCGGCGCCCAGGCCCAGCCCAGCGACGTGTTCGAGACGGTTGCGCTAGCGGACCTGATCCCGATCGCGGGCTCCGAGTCGGAAGCGAAGGGCCTGCTCGCGGGTGGGTGAATCGGACCCCGCACGCCCTGCCGGCGCGCCGGAGGCGACCGCCTCCGCCGATGGCCGCGAGCTGGTGCTGCGGTTTCCCGTCCGCCTCGCCGACCTCGCCTGGGCGCAGGAGCGGGCGTCCGGCTTCCTGCGCGGACAGGGCGTGGCGGACCGCCTTGTGGGGCGGGCCGAGCTGTTGCTGGAGGAGCTGGTCACCAACGTGATCAACCACGGGGCGGTGACGGACCCGGCCGCGCGCTTCGCGGTGACGCTGGCGGTGGAGCCGGATGGTGGCTGCCGCATCGTCTTCGAGGATCCGGGCCGGCCTTTCGACCCGGCCGCGGCGGTGCTGCCGAACCGGCCGGCACGCCTGGAGGAGGCGCGGATCGGCGGTCTCGGCCTGGTATTGCTGCGACAGATGGCGCGGGAGTTGCGGCACGAGGCGCTGCCGGGGGGCGGGAACCGGCTTGGCTTCCGGCTGGAGAACCGCGCTGATCGAGTTGCGTGATCTACCTGAGCGGGAACAACGATTTCTGCAGCTGTCTTTTCCTTGGTCGACCTGCCGGACCCGAAACCGGCCGAACCGCTGCCAGCACTCTCCGACATTTCAGCGAACCCGGTAATTCGTTGCTATCGCAACAAGAACCGGCGGTCGCGCGAGTCGGAGTCAGTCCGCCCCCTTGCCGACCTGCAGTATCCAATCCTGCAGGTTGTAGTACGTCGTCACCCGCGTGATCCGCCCGCCATCCACCGCGAAGAAGGCCCCCGCCGGCAGCCGGTAGGTCTGCCCCCGCGCCGGCGGCAGGCCGGAATCGGTCGCGAGATACGCCCCTTCCACGATGAACTCCGCCGCCGCCCGCGCACCCGTCGCGTCCGTCATGACCACGAGGTCGCGGATGTGTTCCCGGTAGCAGCGGTCCATGTGGCCGAGGAAGGCACGGAAGGCGTCCTTCCCCACCTCCCGCGGCCCCTGGTTCACGTCATGCGCGACGTCCTCGGCCAGCAGGGCGAGCATCGCCTCGCGGTCGCCGGATTCGAAGGCCGCGTAATAGGCGCGGATCAGGTCTTCCGTGGCGTCGCGGCTCATCGCTCTCTCCTGCACGCGCGGCGCCCTCGCATGAATGCCGCCTGCGACCTTTCCTTGCCCGGACCGTCGCCGAGGCCTAATGCAGCGCCGCATCCTGCCGGCCAAGCCCGATCCATGTCCGATCCCCGTGCCCCCTCCTTCCAGGAATTGATCCTCCGCCTGCACGCCTACTG
>JAIYAI010000131.1 GCA_027489135.1 Acetobacteraceae bacterium | reverse complement strand
GCGCCGTTGCCGATGCCGATCTGCGCGGTACCGAGCAGGGTGAGGTTCTCGACATGGTCGGGCAGGGCGAAGTTCGCGGTGGACTGGACGAGGTCGGCAGCACCGCCATTGGCCAGTTCGACGACCTGGTCGAGGGAATTGTCAACGATGTAGAGGTCGCTGAACAGGCCGCCAATCATCACGTCGGTGCCGGCGCCGCCATCCAGCGTATCGGCGCCGTCCATGTTGCCGAGGCTGTTGAAGTCGTCCGTGTTGCGGCGAGCGATCTCCAGGTTCGGCATCAGGTCGCTGATCTGGCCGTACTCGATAGTATTCTGGAACGGCGTGCTGCCGCCGCGCAGCGTATCGGCACCTCCGCCGCCCTGCAGGAGGTCGGCGCCGAGGCCGCCCACCAGCAGGTTCGACAGGGCATTGCCGATCAGCGTGTCGGCATCGGAGCGCTCGACCCAGATGCTCTCCACATCCACCAGCGTAACCTGCTGCGTCGCGCCGATGGACTGCGCGACACCTGGTGTATCGAGGCGCAGCAGCATACCAGGATGAACGCCATTGCCGGCCCACCACATGGTGTTGACGTAGAGCGTGTCCCGGCCCGTGCCGCCCTGCACGACGGCGTCCAGTCGGTTCCAGCCATCCCGGAAATCCAGGGTCAGCTTGAGGAGGTCGTCGCCGCCGCCGCCATCGAGCAGGATGGTGCCCCATTCCCCGCGGAGCATGTCGTTGCCGTCGTTGCCGTAGCCGGCGTTGCGCAGCGTCTTGTCGAGGGCCGGGCCGAGAAAGCCCTCGATCAGGCCCTGCACGTCGATCATGTTATCGACGGCGCTGCCCTGTATGGCGAAGTTGATCTGGCCGCGCGAAAGATCCCACCCCGCCTCTTCGACCTCGGCCGGCATGATGAAGGTGCTGAAGGTCGGGTCGGTCGGCACGCTGAAGACGACCCTGTCGAAGCCGCCACCGGCGTCCTCGACGATCGTGACCGGCAGGGCATTCAGCCAGTAGAGGTCGTCGCCGGAGCCGCCGATCAGCGTATCGTCGATGCCGTAGCCGATCGCGCCATTGAAGCCGAAATGGTCATTGCCCGCCGTCCCGAGACGCACCTGCGGCATGGGTATCCTCCCGCCCAGAGCGAAAGACGGAATGATATTGTACCTCAATAAGTCGCACAACGCACTGTGATGGCGCCGTCATGGCGTCAGGCGGCGACGGAGAGACGCAACCTGTCGGCGATCAATTCCTGCCATTTCTCCCGTGAAACGGGTCGTGACGCTTCGGGTGACCGTTATGGCCGGCGGCAACCGGGACCGCTTTGGGCGGTTCTGCAACCAATACGGGGCGGGACGAATTCCCTCACCCCAGCGCCACCCCCATCCGCCCCGCCAGGTCCTGCACGAACTGCCACGCGACGCGCCCCGATCGCGCGCCGCGCGTCACCGACCACTCGTTCGCCTGGCGCCGCAGTTCCTCCTCGGTGATCCCGATCCCGAGCGCCTTCGCATAGCCCTCGATCATGGCGAAGTAGGTCGGCTGGTCGCAGTTGTGGAAGCCCAGCCACAGCCCGAAGCGATCGGAGAGCGAGACCTTCTCCTCCACCGCCTCGTTCGGGTTGATCGCCGTGCTGCGCTCGTTCTCGATCATGTCGCGCGACATCAGGTGGCGGCGGTTCGACGTGGCGTAGAACAGCACGTTCATCGGCCGCCCCTCGATCCCGCCGTCCAGCACGCTCTTCAGCGCCTTGTAGTCGGCGTCCTCCTTCTCGAAGGACAGGTCGTCGCAGAACACCAGGCAGCGCTGCCGGGGATGCGAGCGCAGGATGTTCAGCAACTCCGGCAGGGTGCGGATGTCCTCGCGGTGGATCTCGATCAGCGCCAACGACCCGGGCTGCTCGCGGTTCGCCTCCGCATGCGCGGCCTTGACCAGGGAGGACTTGCCCATGCCCCGCGCGCCCCAGAGCATGACGTTGTTCGCGCTGAAGCCGCGGGCGAAGCGCAGCGTGTTCTCGGTCAGGATGTCGCGCTGGCGGTCGATGCCGCGCAGCAGCGCGATGTCCACGTGCGAAACGCGGGGCACGGGCTGCAGCGCGGCAGGCGGGCCGGGGTGCCAGATGAAGGCCTCCGCACCGGTGGGGGAGGGCGGCGGCGGCGGCGGCGGGGCGAGGCGCTCCAGCGCCTCCGCGATGCGGGTGAGAAGCGCCGTGTCGAGGGTCATGTCGGGGAAGCGTCCGGAAAGCGTCGGGAAGGGCAGGGTCCGCGTAGAGCCTGCCGCCCTTGACGGGAAGGGGGCGGAAGCTAGGGTGCGGCCCCTATCGTAGACAAGGGGTCGCGGGGTGCGCCCCCTTACCCCCACAAGATGGAAATGACCGGGATGTGGATTTCGCCCGCATACGCGCAGGACGCGGCCGCCGGTGGCGGCATGGCGCTGGTGATGCAGATCCTGCCGCTGCTGCTGATCTTCGTCGTCTTCTACTTCCTGCTGATCCGCCCGCAGCAGAAGCGGCAGAAGGAGCATCGCGAGATGCTGGGCCGGCTGAAGCGCGGCGACCGCGTGCTCACCTCGGGCGGCATCATCGCCGTGGTGACCAAGGTGAAGGACGGCGTCGACGAGGTCGAGGTCGAGATCGCGCCGAACGTGCGGGTGAACGTGCTGCGCACGACGATCGGCGATGTCTTCAAGCCGGTCGCGGCGAACGACGCGAAGGCCGAGGCGAAGGGCTGACGCGTCCGGCCCGGGAGCGCCGGGCCGTCGCGGCGGGGCTCAGGGCATCAGTTCGGCGACGCTGACCGTCAGCCCCGGCAGCGCCTCGACCTCCAGCACCGCCGCCGTGCCGAAGGCCTCGACGCTGGCATAGCCGTCGGCGCGGGGCCCGCGGCAGACCTCGACCCGGCGCTGGGCGAGGTCGAGGATCCAGTATTCCCGGATGCCATGCGCGCCGTAGAGCGGCAGCTTGACGGTGCGGTCGAAGCGCAGCGTGCTGTCCGACAGCTCGATCAGCAGCAGCACGTCCTCGGGCCGCGGCTTGCCGCCCGTGTAACCCCCGGGCTTCGGGCGGACGAGGGCGAAGTCGGGCTGCGGCTCGTTGTAGCGGTCGAGGCGGACGGGGTTGGCGACCGAGACGATCGCCTGGGCGCCGAAGCGCTGCACGAGCAGCATGGTGAGCGACATGCTCGTCCCGGCATGCCGGTCGCCGATGGGCGCCATGGCGATCAGCTCCCCCTCGATCAGCTCGACCCGGTCGTCCTCGTGCAGGATGCCGGCCGCGCCCATGCGCTCATACTCGCCGACGTCGATCTTGCGGCGCGCGATCCAGGGGTGGTTGAGAAGGCCCGCCTCGCTCATGGCGTGGATATAGCACGGGCGCCGGCGGCTTTCACCACCGGCGCCCGGGTCAGGCGATCGTCCCGTGCGGGAGCGATCAGGCGCTCTGGCCGCTCTTCAGCCCGCCCTGGGAGAGGAGGGTGTTCACCACCTCCCAGTCGACCAGCTTGTTGAGGAAGTTGTCGAGGTAGTTCGGGCGGACATTGCGGAAGTCGAGGTAGTAGGCGTGCTCCCACACGTCGACGCCGAGGATCGGCGTGCCCTCACCGGTGGCGAGCGGGTTGGAGCCGTTCGGGGTCTTCGTCACCTTCAGCTTGCCGTCGGCGCCGATGACCAGCCAGGCCCAGCCGGAGCCGAACTGCGTGATGCCAGCCTGCTTGAAGGCCTCCTTGAACTGCGCGACGCCGCCGAGGTCCTGGTTGATCTTGGCCTCCAGCGCGCCGGGCATCTTGTCCCCGCCGCCCTTCGGCGACATCACCTGCCAGAACAGGATGTGGTTCCAATGCTGCCCGGCCTGGTTCAGGACCGGCAGGCCATCGGTGCCAGCCTTGCCGGCCTCGGCCACGATGGTCTCCAGCGACTTGCCGCCGAGGCCCTTGCTCTCGACCAGGCCGTTCAGCGCCACGACATAGGCGTTGTGGTGCTTGCCGTGGTGCAGTTCCAGCGTCTCCTGGCACATGCCCTGGCCGGCGAGGGCGGTCGTCGAATACGGCAGCGGCGGCAGGCTGAAGGCCATGGGGGTCTCTCCCGTCTGGGGTGGCGGCCGGGACGTGCGCGGCCGCGGGGGTCTGTCCGGATCGCGGCCCGAGCAAGCGTGGCGCGCAGCCGAGAGCTAGGCGGGGGGCCGGGAAGCGTCAAGCAAGCGGGGTGTGACGGTTTCCGGCGTGGTGTCGCGACGCCATAAGCCGCCGATGGCCACAGACCTGCCGCCGCTCGCCGCCCTCGCGCGCGCCGAGGACCCGGATCGCTTCCTCTGCGCGCTCTTCGCGCCGGCGCCGAAGCGGGATGCGCTGTTCGCGCTGATCGCCTTCAACCACGAGCTCGCCCGCGCCCGCGTCGCCGCGAAAACGCCGCTGATCGCGCTGATGCGCATCCAGTGGTGGCGCGACGCCGTGGCCGATGCCGCCGCGGGCAAGCCGCCGCGCCGGCACGAGGTGGCCGAACCCCTGCACGCCGCCATCGCCGCCGGGCTGCTCGACCCCGCCGACCTCGCCGCCATGGCCGATGCGCGGGAGGCCGAGGCGGAGGAGGAGGGGATCCCGAGCCGCGCCGCCTTCGCCGCCTATCTCCGCGGCACGGCCGGGGGCTTCGCGGTGGCCGCGGGGCGGCTGCTGGGGGCGGCGGGGCCGGATCTCGCGGCGCTGCAGCGGGCGGGCGCGCTCTATGGCCTGGCCGGCGTGCTGCGCAGCACGGAGGCCCTGGCGCGGCAGGGCCGCAGCCTGCTGCCGGCCGATGCCATGGCGCCCGAGCAGGTGGTGGCCGATCCCGCCGACGCAGCGCCGCTGCTGCGCGACCTCGCTGCCGAGGGCCTGGCGACGCTGCCCGAGGTCCGTGCCACGCTGCGCAGCCTGCCCCGCGCGGCCATCGCCGCCGCGCTGCCGCTGGTGCTGGCGCGGCGCGACCTCGCGCGGCTTGCTGCCGGCGGGGGCGCGGAGCGGCGGCTGGCAGACCGTTTCGCCGTCACCCTGGCCGGGCTGCGCGGCCGGGTCTGAGGCAGGTTGCCCGATCTGTCGCGTGGCGGGCATCCTGCCCCGATGCACGCCGTCCATGCCGCCTTCCCGCGCCGCCCCCTGACCCTCCGCTCGCCGCATGGCGTGCTGGGCGCCGTCTTCTGGGGCCTGGGCGGGACGCTGTTCTGCCTCGCCATCCTCGGCTGGCTTGCCGCCACCATCGTGCCGCAGATCCAGTCCGACTTCGCCATCCGCGACGCCGCCGTGCCGCTGGCCAATGCGCGGGTGCAGGACGGCAAGTGCCGCAGCCAGCTCGGGCTGCTGCACACCTGCGAGGCGACGCTGGTCGTCCCCCTCAAGTCGGGCGAGGTGCGCCGCAAGGTGGAGGCGACCTTCGCCACGCCGCATCTCGGCACCTGGACGGTGCGGGTGATGGCCGATCCGCAGCGCCCTGAACTGGCGACCACGGATATCGCGCTGGATCGTCTCTGGAACCGCGTCGCCACGGCGGGGGGTGGGGTGCTCTTCGCGCTGGCCATGGCGCTGGGGGGCCTCATCATCGCGCGGGGGCGGCTGAAGACGCGGGAGAAGGCGAAGGCGCTCTCCGGCCAGGCGCTCACCCCGGTGCCGCTGGCCTTCCATGGGTCGCAGCGCGGCACCTGGTCGCTCTCCGACCCGCAGGGCCGGCGCTTCGCGGTGGAGGTGCCGGCCAAGGCACGGCCCTTCGTGCTGGATCCGGCGCGCGGCATCGTGCTGGGCGTCACCGCGCCGGGGGCGGCGCACCCGATCCCGCTCGACGACAGGCTGCGCTGGGTCGGGCTGACGGACGAGGAGCGCGCGGCGCTGATCCAGGCGCGCGGCTGATGCTATCCTCCCGCACGGGAGAGGACGCCGCATGATCGACCTGATGGAAATGAGCCGCCGCGGGCTCGAGGAATCCTTCTTTGCGGAGCAGAACGAGCTGCTGCGCCAGCGCCTGATCG
>JAIYAI010000494.1 GCA_027489135.1 Acetobacteraceae bacterium | reverse complement strand
GCTCGGCGCCTTCGCGGTGCGGGGGCTCAAGCTGGAGGTGATGGGCGACGCCAATGACTATGTCGGCAAGGGGCTCTCGGGGGCGACCATCGTGGTGCGCCCCTCCCCCTCCGCCGGCTTCGTCTGGTCCGACAACACCATCATCGGCAACACCGTGCTCTATGGCGCGACGGCGGGCGAGTTGTTCGCCGCCGGCCAGGCCGGCGAGCGCTTCGACGTGCGCAACTCCGGCGCGACGGCGGTGGTGGAAGGCTGCGGCGCCAATGGCTGCGAGTACATGACCGGCGGCACGGTCGCGATCCTCGGGCCCGTGGGCGACAATTTCGGCGCCGGCTTCACCGGCGGCCTGGCCTTCGTCTACGACGCCGATGGCACCTTCGAGCGGCGGATCAACCCGGAAAGCCTGCTCTGGTCGCGTCTCGCCTCCGCCCATTGGGAAGGGGTGCTCCGGGACCTGATCGACCGGCACGTGACGGAGACGGGCTCGCCCCTGGCCGCCCGGCTGCTGAACGACTGGGCGGCGGCACGGGAACGCGTCTGGCACGTCGTGCCGAAGGACTACGCGAAGTACCTGCCGGTGCCGATGGCCGAGGGCGCGGCGATGGCGGCCGAATAAGGCCGGGCCCGGCCCCGCCGGGCGGGCGGGAATGGCCCCTGCCCGGCTTTTCGGCCCGGGCGGGGGGTGGCATACCCCGCCCGTGCGAATCCTCTACCACCTCCCGCTGTCGCCCTATGCCCGCAAGGTCCGCCTGGCTCTGGCCGAGAAGCGCCTTCCCTTCGAACTCCGCATCGAGCGGGTCTGGGACCGGCGGGAGGAGTTCCTGGCGCTGAACCCGGCCTGCACCGTGCCCGTGCTGACCGAGGAGAACGGCCTCGCCGTCGCCGACAGCAACGCCATCTGCGAATACCTGGACGAGGCCTATCCGGACACCAACCTGCTCGGCCGCACGCTGGCCGAGCGCGCCGAGGTGCGGCGCCTGGTCGCCTGGTTCGACGGCAAGTTCGCGCAGGAGGTCACGCAGAACCTGCTGTACGAGAAGCAGATGAAGCGGGTGCTCGGCCGCGGCAATCCGGACGCCTCGGCGATCCGCGCGGGCTACGCCAACCTGCGCGCGCATCTCGACTATCTCGGCTGGCTGCACGAGACGCGGGCCTGGCTTGCCGGCAACCGCGTCAGCCTCGCGGATTTCGCGGCGGCCGCGCATCTCTCGGCGCTCGACTACATCGGCGATGTCGACTGGTCGCTGAACGACGCGGCGAAGGAATGGTACGCGCGGATGAAGTCGCGGCCGAACTTCCGCGGCCTGCTGGCCGACCGCGTCAGCGGCGTGACGCCGCCGGAGCACTACGCCGACCTCGATTTCTGAGGCACCTCACCCGATCACGCGATGTGCCCCCCGGGGCCCGGCGGATACCCTCTTTCCACGACAGCGAGAGGATCGCCTCGATGGCCGGACGCATGCTCATCCACGATCCCGGCCTTGCCGGCCGCACACCCGGCGGGCTCGCGGACAACAACTGGCGGCTGGAGGAGACGACCACGACCAGCCACGTCTTCGCCTGGGCGTCGGCGCATGCGCGCAACGTCGGCGGGCTCGATGAGCTGCTGATCATGTGCCACGGCTTCGAGGACGGCGTGCATGACGGGCTGCAGGCCATCTCGACCTATTCGCTGGGCTTCGGCCTCGCCCTCGGCCGGCCCGGGCTGACCTTCGACAACATCCAGCTCGTCTCCGCGCTGCGGGGCCGGGTGGCGCAGATCACGCTCTTCGCCTGTGGCCCCGCGCATACCCGAACGGGCTTCCAGAACACCCGCGCCGACGGCATGCGCTTCTGCGGCGAGTTCGCGCTGATCTCCGGCGCCGCCGTCGTCGCGGCGATCGAGACGCAGTACTACTACCACACGCCGAGCTGGTGGGACCGGCTGCGCAGCCGCGACGGGACGATCGACTTCGGCGCCTGGGAGGGTCCGGTCTACCGCTTCAGCCCGACGGATGGGGTCGGCACGCGGGTGATGTAGCGCTCAGCGCCGCTGCGGCCCGGCCTCGTTCAAGGCGAGGTTCTGCTCGGCGAGGTCGGCGGTCGGGGTATCGGGGGCGAGCACCACGGCGCGCTCCCAGTCGCGCCGCGCGCCGGCGACGTCGCCCCGGATCTGCCGCAGGATGCCGCGTTCCAGCAGGGCCTCGGCGCTGTCGGGCATCAGTTGCAGGGCGCGGGCGATGTCGGCCTCGGCCTCCGCGATGCGGTCGAGGCGCCGGCGCGCCGCGGCGCGCAGCACCAGCGCCTCCACCCGCCGCGGCTCGATCGCCAGCACGCGGTCGAGATCGCCGATCGCCTCCACTGTCCGATTGAGCGTCACCAGGGTCATCGCGCGGTCGGTCAGCAACTCCACGTCGTCCGGCATCAGGATCAGGCCGAGCGTCGTCGCGGCGAAGGCGCGGCCGGGCTGGTTCGCCATGGTCCAGGCCTCGGCCGCCTGGCCGTAGACCGCGGCACGGGCGGCGGCGGGCGCCTGGCTGCGCTGCGCCAGCGCCTCCAGCCGCTCGGCCGCGCGGGCGGCATCGCCCTGCCCCAGGATCGCCAGCGCGACGCAGTGCCGCGCCGCCTCGCCGCCGCCGCTGCGTTCCCAGCGCTCGGCCAGGCTGTGTGCGGCCTCGGGGTCGGCGCGGGTGAGTTCCAGGCAGTCCTCGTATTCCGCGCCGGAGCCGAGGCGCGGCAGCGAGGGCGGCAGGGGCAGCGCCTCGTCCTGCGCCGCGGCCGGCGGGGCGAGCAGGAGCAGAAGCGCCAGCCGCGCGAGAACGGGGGGAAGGGGCTGCACGGCGCAAGTCTAGCGGGACCGGGGCCCTTGGGGAATCGCGCGGGCTGGTCACGCCCGGATGCCGATGCCACATCGGGTCGCATGCCCGACCGTGCCGCCACTGCCCGCCACCTCGTCGTCGCCGGCCTCGGCTATGCCGGGACAGCCGTGGCGCGGGAGGCCGTGGCCCAGGGCTGGCGCGTCACCGGCACGGCGCGGGACCCCGATGCGGCGCGGCCGCCGGAGGGTGTCGCGGTGGTGGCCTTCGACGCCGCGGGGCCGGCGATCGCTGCCGCCACGCATCTGCTGGTGACGGCCGCGCCCGGCCTTGGCGCCGATCCGGTGCTGGCGGCCCATCCGGCCGCGGTGGAGGCGGCGGCGGGGCTGCGCTGGGTCGGCTACCTCTCCACCACCGGGGTCTATGGCGACCGCGGCGGCGCCTGGGTGGAGGAGACGGCCGCCACCCAGCCGGGCCAGGACCGCACGCGCCGGCGCGTCGCCGCCGAGCAGGGCTGGGCCGCGCTGGCGGGGCGTATCGCCGTGGACCTGTTCCGCGTGGGCGGCATCTACGGGCCGGGGCGCAGCGCCTTCGACGAACTCCGCGCCGGCCTCGCGCGCCGGACCATCAAGCCGGGGCACGCCTTCAGCCGCATCCACCGCGACGACATCGCGCTGGCCGTGCTGGCGGGGATGCGCACCGCGGCGCCGCGCGGCCTGCGCGTCCTGCACCTGGTGGACGACCAGCCGGCGGAGAGCGCCACGGTGGTCGAGGAAGCGGCGCGGCTTCTGGGCGTGGAGCCGCCCCCTGCCCTGCCCTTCGAGGAGGCGGCGAAGACCATGTCGCCGATGGCGCTCAGCTTCTGGTCGGAGAACCGGCGCGTCGCCAATGCGGCGACGAAGCGGGCGCTCGGCATCGCCTGGCGCCACCCGACCTACCGCGAGGGGCTACGGGCGATCCTCGGCGAAGAAGGTCTCCAGCGTCCGGGTCAGTAGCGCGAGGTCCTGCGGCCGGGAGAGGCGGTGGTCGCCGTCCTTGACCAGCACGACCTGCACGTCCGCGCCGGCCAGGCGTTCCGCGATGGTCAGCGACAGCGCCCAGGGCACGTCGGGGTCCTGCTGGCCGTGCAACAGGCGGACCGGGACATCCAGCGGGATCGAGGCGTCGAGGAGGCATTGCGCCTCCCCCTCCTCGATCAGCGCGCGGGCGATCGGGTAGGGATCGCCGTACTGGCTCGGCCGCAGCCAGACGCCATCGCGGGCCAGCGCCGCGCGGGCCTCGTCCGTCAGGGCGGCCCGCATGCGGCGGGTGAAGTCCGGCGCGGCGGCGATGCCGATCAGCCCCGCGACGCGATCGGGGCGCAGCCGCGCCGCCAGCAGCAGCGCGATCCAGCCGCCCATGGAGGAGCCGATAAGGATCTGCTTCCCCTCGGCCAGCGCATCCAGCGCGCAGGCGGCATCGGCGGCCCAGCGGCCGATGGTGCCGTCGACGAAGCGGCCGCCGCTGGCGCCATGCCCGGAATAGTCGAAGCGGAGGAAGGCGCGGCCGGTGGCGGCGCAATGCGAGGCCAGCGCCTCCGCCTTCGAACCCGTCATGTCGGAGTTGAAGCCGCCGAGGAAGACCACGCCCGGGCCACGCCCGGGCACCCGCCGCCAGGCGAGGTCGACGCCGTCGCCGCGGTCGAGCCGCCCCGACTCCTCCGTCACGTGACGAAAATCCCGCGCCGCAGCAGGTTCTGCATCAGCGCGGCGATGCCGAAGCGCCAGGGCGGGCAGGCATCGGTGCGCGCGACCTCGTTCACCAGGGTGCCGAGGCGGGGGGAGGAGATGCGCACCACGTCCCCTTCCTGGTGCGTGAAGCCCTGGCCCGGCGCGCCGCGATCCTTCGACGGCGAGAAAGGCGTGCCGAGGAACAGCACCGCGCCGTCCGGATACTGGTGGTGCGGGCCGATGAGCTGATCGACCAGCTCCGTCGGCTCGCGGCTGATGGCGCCGACGGCGCCCTCCTCCTCCAGCGCGAAGCCGTCCTTGCCCTCGATGGTCAGGCGGAGCGTGGCGGCGCGGACATCCTCCAGCGTGAAGTCGGCATCGAAGAGGCGGAGCATGGGCCCGAGCGCGCAGGAGGCGGTGTTGTCCTTGGCGCGGCTGAGCAGCAGGGCGCTGCGCCCTTCGACATCGCGCAGGTTCACGTCGTTGCCGAGCATGGCGCCGACGATGCGGCCCTGGGCGTTGACGGCGAGCACCGCCTCCGGCTCCGGGTTCGACCACTGGCTGGCGGGGTGGACGCCGACGAGGGAGCCGGTGCCGACGGCGGCCAGCGGCTGGCACTTGGTGAAGATCTCGGCATCGGCGCCGATGCCGACCTCGAGATACTGGCTCCACCAGCCCTTGGCCACGAGCGCGGCCTTGAGGCGCATGGCTTCCGCGCTGCCGGGGCGGAGGGCGGAGAGATCATCCCCGATGATGCTGCGGACCTCGGCGCGCACGGCCTCCGCCTGGGAGGCATCGCCGCGGCAGCGTTCCTCGATCACGCGTTCCAGCATGGAGCGGACATAGGTGACGCCGCAGGCCTTCACGGCCTGGAGGTCGACGGGGGCGAGCAGGTAGGGCTTGAGCGGATCGCGCGCGTGGTGGGGGGTATTGGCGAGGGCCGCGCGCATGTCGAATGCGGTGGGGACGCCCTTCTGGCGGATGGCGGCGATGGGGTCTTCGCTGTTCAGCCAGGCGCTGGCGGTGGCGAAGTTGGGCGTCATGTCGAAGGCGGCGCCTTCGAGCAGGGCAATGACGGCGGGGCCGGGGGGCTTCGGGCCGTCGGGCAGGCGGGGCACGCCGGCGCGGCGGTCGCCGGGGACGCGGCGGTCGTTGACGATCTGGTGGGTGGGCATCTCGGCCGGCATCTGGGCGCGGACGACATAGGCGCCGGAGGGCCAGTCGGCGGGCAAGGCGTGCTCATCCAGGCGCAGCATCGGTGCACTCCCCCGTGATGGGTCGGGAGACTAGCGGGAGGGGGGGTGGCGGCAAGGGGTGGAACGACCGGGCGCGATGGGACCTGACGCCAAATCCAGGCACGGAAGCCCGGCGCCAGTCGCTCAGGCCCGCTTCCGCGCCTTCCCCTCTCGCCCCTGCGGCGCGAAAGTGATCCGAAGCGTCGTCCCCGTCGCCTGCGCCAGCCGCGTCAGCGTGCGCGTGGAGGGCATCACCTTCCCGCCCTCCCAGCGCGCGACGACCTCCTGCCGCGTACCCATCCGCTCGGCGAGTTGCGCCTGGGTGAGCCCAGCCTCAGCGCGGGCGCGGATCAGCGCCGCGGCGAGGTCGAACTCCGCCTCCAGCGCATCGAAGGCCTCCCGGTACGCCGGGTCCCGCATCCAGCCAGCGTGCAGGTCGTCCATCCGGCTCATCGCAGCACCTCCTTGGCCCGGCTCAACGCCAGGTCGATCTCGCGGCGCGGCGTCGCCTGGGTTTTCTTCACGAAGACACGAAGGATCACCACGCGCTGCCCCGTCGCCGCAACGTAGAGCGCCCGGGAAATCCCGTCCCTGCCCCGCATCCGCAACTCCCAGAGTGGACCCTCCAGGTGCTTCACATGCGGCTCGCGCATCCGCTCCAGGCCGAAGTCCTGGATCATGAAGGAAAGTCGCGCGAGACGCGCCCGCATGTCGGCCGGCAGGGCGTTCACTTCCGCATCCACCAGGGCGTTCAGGGTCTCGACGGTCCATGCCATTAACGTAATGATTATAGCATGAAAGTCATGGTCGCAACAGCGCGGTGTTACGGGAGCAGCACCGATACCCCCGCCTGCACCGCCGCCTTCCCCAACGCCTCGTCCAGCGTCGCCAGCGGCAGGTCCCGCCGCAGCGCCAGTTCCAGATAGGCCGCGTCGTAGACGCTCAGCCTGTGCCGCTCCGCCAGCAGCGCCGTGGCACCCCAGGCTTGCGCCGCCGTCGCCTCATCCAGCGTCACCGGCAGGTCGCGGAGGAAGCCCAGCAGCCCGTCTACCCGCTCGGTCGGAACCCGCCCGCGCCGCGCGGCCATGACGAGGATATTCGCCACCTCCAGCGGCCAGATCTGCGGCTCTTCCGCCTCCTGCGCCGTGACCTGATGGAGCAGCGCCAGCACCGCCGGCGTCCGCTCCTCCTCCATGCACCAAGCGATCGCGACGGAGGCGTCGAGCACCAGGCTCACCGCCGGCCTTCCTCCTTCAGGTCCTTGATCGTCAGCCCACCAAGGCTCAGCCCCTTGCTGAGTTCCAGGATTCCCGCCGCCGCCCGCCGCGCGCGTTCGCGCGTCTCGGCCTCCGCATTGGCGGGGACGATGCGGGCCACCGGCGTGCCCCGGTTGGTGATGACCACCTCGGTGCCGCGCGCCACCTCGGCGAGCAGGGCGGAGAG
>JAIYAI010000053.1 GCA_027489135.1 Acetobacteraceae bacterium | reverse complement strand
CCGTGCCATCCTGCTGCCCGACGAGACGGAGACCGCGTCGTGACCCAAGCCATCGGCAGCATCCTGCCCTCCTCCAACCGCACCGTGGAGCGGACGACGACGGCGATCCTGCGCCACTTCCCGGCGCTCGATGCCTGCTACGGCCGCATCACCTACTACGGCGCCGGCATCGGCCAGCCCGCGGAGGGCTACGACACGGAGGAATACCGCCGCGTCGCCTGGCATCTCTCCCACGCCAAGGTCGAGGTCGTGACCTGGAACGGCACCAAGGGCGCGGGGCATGGGCTCGATACGGACCGCGCCCTCTGCGCCGCGATGAGCGAGGCGGCGGGCTGCCCCGCCACCACCGCCGCGATCGACACCTGGCGGATCCTGCAGCGTCTCGGCGCGCGGCGCCTCGGCATCCTGACGCCGGGCAGCACGGCCTATGCGGAGGGCGCGGCCAAGGGGCTGGGCGGCGAGCTTGCGGCCGTGCGGACGCTGGGGCTGACCGACAATTTCGCCTCCTCCGAGGTGCCGGCGGAGCGCATCATCGCCGCGGTGCGCGACCTGGCGAAGGAGGGGCCGCTCGACGCCATCCTGCTCTGGAGCACCAACCTGCCGGGCTGGACGACGATGGCGCCGCTGGAGGCGGAGCTCGGCATCCCCGTCATCGATAGCACCGCCGCGGGTGTCTGGGGCTGCCTCGACATCCTCGGCATCGATCCGACGCCCGCCGCATCCCTGGGCCGCCTCTTCACCCTCGGCCGCTGAACCAACTCCCCTCCCCCGCTGGCGGGGGAGGGTCGGGGTGGGGGTGGCCCCTCGTCAGTTCAGACCAACGTCTCCTTGAACAACGCCACCGTCCGCTCCCACGCCAGCGTCGCCGCCGCCGCCTCGTATCGCGGCGTCGAGTTGTTGTGGAAGCCGTGCTGCGTGCCCGGATAGGTGTAGGCGTTGAACCGCACCCCGTTCGCCTTCAGCGCCGCCTCGTAGGCCGGGCCCATGTCGTTGATGCGCGGGTCGTTCTGCGCATAGTGGATCGCCAGCGCCGCCTTGATGTTCGGCACGGCGCTGGTCTCCGCCGCGGCGCCGTAGAAGGGCGCGCCGGCCTGCATCTCCGCCCCCAGCACCGTCGCCAGCCAGTTCGTCGTGCCGCCGCCCCAGCAGAAGCCGGTGACGCCGAGCTTGCCCGTGGAGGCCGGCTGCGCCTTCAGCCAGCGCGCGCTGTTCAGCATGTCCGTGCGCAGCTTCGGCTGTTCCAACCGCGCCTGCATCGCCCGGCCGTCATCGTCGTTGCCGGGATAGCCGCCGATCGGGAAGAGGCCGTCCGGCGCCAGCGCCAGGAAGCCCGCCACCGCCGCGCGGCGCGCCACGTCCTCGATATAGGGGTTCAGGCCGCGGTTCTCGTGGATCACCAGCACCGCCGGGAAGGGCCCCGTCCCCGCCGGCGTCACCAGGTAGCCGCGCATTTGGCCCGAGGAACCACCGGGCGAATCATAGGTCACGTAGCGTGCCTTGATGCGCTCATCGGTGAAGGAGATGGTCTGCGCCTTCGCGTAGTTCGGCAGCAGCGCATGCGCCATGGCGAGGCCGCCGGCGATGGCCGCGGCGCCCTGCAGGAAGGCGCGGCGGTCGATGCGGCCGTGGCAATACTCGTCGTAGAGGTCGAAGACGCGTTGGTCGATCTGGTCCTGCGTCAGTTCAGGACGTGTCGATCCGTCGGGCATGCGGGCATCTCCCTCTCGTCTGTCCGGCACGAAGCCTAGGCTGCAACCACGCCGGCTGCCAGCTTCACGCGTGGCCCGTGCCGGGCGATGCTGCCGGCAAGCAATCCGGAAGCGTCCATGCCCTTCACGCGCCTGCTCATCGCCAACCGCGGCGAGATCGCCATCCGCATCGCCCGCGCCGCGGCGGAACTCGGCATTGCGACCGTCGCCGTGCATGCACAGGACGATGCGCGGTCCCTGCATGTCCGGCGCGCCGATGCCGCGCGCGCCCTGCCCGGCACCGGGCCCGCCGCCTATCTCGACATCGCCGCCGTCGTCGCCGCGGCGCGGGACGCCGGCTGCGACGCGGTGCATCCGGGCTACGGCTTCCTCAGCGAGAACGCGGCCTTCGCCCGCGCCTGCGCGGAAGCCGGCATCGCCTTCATCGGTCCCGCGCCGGCGGTGCTGGACCTCTTCGGCGACAAGACCGCGGCCCGCGCCTTGGCGCGTGATCTCGGCGTGCCCGTCGCGGCGGGGACGGCGGTGGCGACGCTGGAACAGGCGCAGGACTTCCTCGCGCAGCACGGCGCCGTGATGGTGAAGGCTGCAGCGGGCGGCGGCGGGCGCGGCATGCGTGTCGCCACCACGCGCGATGAATTGGTCGCCGCCTGGGACCGCTGCGCCGCGGAGGCGCAATCCGCCTTCGGCCGCGGCGACCTCTACCTGGAGGCCCTGGTGCGCGAGGCCCGGCATATCGAGGTGCAGGTGGTGGGCGACGGCACCGGCGCCGTCGCGCATCTCGGCGAACGCGACTGCACCATCCAGCGCCGCCACCAGAAGATCCTGGAAGTCGCCCCCAGCCCGGGCCTGCGCCCCGCCACCCGCGCGGCGATCCTGGAGGCCGCGCTGACCCTGGCGCGCCACGTCCGCTACCGCGCACTGGGCACCTTCGAATTCCTGCTCGACGCCGCGGACGGCGCGCGCTTCGTCTTCATCGAGGCCAATCCCCGCCTGCAGGTCGAGCACACGGTGACGGAGGCCGTCACCGGCATCGACCTGGTGCAGGCGCAGATCCGCCTCGCCGCCGGCGCCACGCTGGCGGAGGCCGGCATCCCGGATGCGCCCGCCTTCCGCGGCACCGCCATCCAGCTTCGGGTGAACATGGAGGTGATGCAGCCCGACGGCGGCGCCGTCTCCTCCGGCGGCGGCACGCTCTCGGCCTACGACCCGCCCGGCGGGCCGGGGCTGCGCGTCGACGGCTTCGGCTATGCCGGCTACGCGACGAGCCCGCGCTATGATTCCCTGCTGGCCAAGCTGATCGTCCACGCGCCGGACTGGGACGCCGCGCTGGCCAAGGCGCGGCGGGCGCTGGCGGAGTTCCGTATCGCCGGCGTCGCCACCAACCTGCCTTTCCTGGCCGCGCTGGTGGAGCGCCCCGATGTCGTCGCGGACCGCGTCACCACGCGCTTCCTGGACGGGGCCGCGCCGGCGCTGATCGCCGCCGCCCGCGCGCCGGCCGATGATTTCTTCGCCACGACCGCCGCCGCCGCGACCACCGCAGCCGTCGCCGCGCCGCCGGGGACGGAGGCGGTGCGCGCGCCGATGCAGGGCCTCGTCGTCGAACTTTCCGTCGCCGAGGGCGATGCCGTCCGCGCCGGACAGACCGTGGCGGTGCTGGAGGCGATGAAGATGCAGCACCTCATCCCCGCGCCGGTCGCGGGCCGGGTGCGCCTGGTCGCCGCCGCGCCGGGGGAGGTGCTGGCCCCCGACCAGCCCGTGCTCTTCATCGAGCCCGGCGACGTCGTCGCCGATGCCGCCGAAGCGGAGGCGGCATGGGACCCGGACCATATCCGCCCCGACCTCGCCGACCTGCTGGCGCATCGCGCGCGGCTGGAAGACTCGGCGCGGCCCGAGGCCGTCGCCAAGCGCCACAAGCAGGGCGGGCGCACGGCGCGGGAGAACCTGGCCGACCTCGTCGATCCCGGCAGCTTCATCGAATACGGCGGCCTGACGCTCGCGGGCCAGCGCTCACGGCGGCCGATGGAGGAGCTGATCCGCATCAGCCCCGCCGACGGCGTCATCTGCGGCTTCGGCACGGTGAACGCCGCGCAGGTGGGAGAGGAACGGGCCGGTACGGCCGTCGCGATCTACGACTACACCGTGCTCGCCGGCACGCAGGGCAACAACGGCCACGACAAGCAGGACCGGGTCTACAAGCTGGCGGCGGAGCTGCGCCGCCCGCTGGTGCTGCTGGCCGAGGGCGGCGGCGGCCGGCCCGGCGAGACGGACCGCGCGCACAGCACCGCCGCGCGCCTCGACATCCCGACCTTCCACGCCTTCGCGCAGCTTTCGGGCCTGGTGCCGCTGATCGGGGTGGTGCATGGCCGCTGCTTCGCCGGCAATGCCGCACTACTGGGCTGCTGCGACGTCATCATCGCCGATCCCACGGCCTGCATCGGCATGGGCGGCCCGGCGATGATCGAGGGCGGGGGCCTCGGCGTGTACAGGCCGGAGGAGGTGGGGCCCGCGAGCGTGCAGGTGCCGAACGGCGTCATCGACATCCTGGTGGAGGACGAGCGCGCCGCGGTGGGGACGGCGAAGCAGTACCTCTCCTACTTCCAGGGACCGCTCGCCGACTGGGGTTGCGCCGACCAGCGTGAGCTGCGCCGCCTGATCCCGGAGAACAGGCTTCGCGTCTACGACGTGCGGCGGGTGATCGAGACTCTGGCGGACACGGGCAGCGTGCTGGAACTGCGGCCGCAGTTCGGCATCGGCATCCTGACGGCGCTGATCCGGATCGAGGGGAAGCCGATGGGGCTGATCGCCAACAACCCCGCGCATCTCGGCGGCGCGATCGATGCCGAGGCCGGCGACAAGGCGGCGCGCTTCCTCGGGCTCTGCGACGCGCATGGGCTGCCGGTGGTGTCGCTGATCGACACGCCCGGCTTCATGGTGGGGCCGGACGCGGAGAAGACGGCGCAGGTCCGCCGCGTCTGCCGGATGTTCACCGTGGGGGCGAACATCTCGGTGCCCTTCTTCTCCGTGGTGCTGCGCAAGGGCTACGGGCTCGGCGCGCAGGCCATGGCGGCGGGCTGCTTCCACGCGCCGGTCTTTAACGTGAGCTGGCCCACCGGGGAGTTCGGGGGCATGGGGCTGGAGGGCGCGGTGCGCCTCGGCTACCGGAACGAGCTGGCGGCGATCGCCGACCCGGCGGAGCGGGAGACGCTGTACCGGCACCACCTCGACGCGCTCTATGCGCGGGGGAAGGCGACCAACATGGCGAGCGTGCTGGAGATCGACGACGTGATCGACCCGGCGGAGACGCGGCGTTGGCTGCTGCGCGGGCTGGCACTGTCGGCGCGGGAGCGCGCGGTGGGTGGCGCGAAGCGGCGGCCGAACGTGGAGAGCTGGTGACCCTCCCTCCCCCGCCAGCGGGGTCGGACATGTACGTCCGACCGGGTGGGGGTGGCGGGGAACCGGGCGAGTCGGCGGCCGGCTTCGGCGAGACACTGCGCGGTGGCAATTGTGTACCCGATGCGGCACCGCCACGCGCACCCAAACCCTCCCCTGCCGGCGGGGGAGGGCTTCGCAGCGCGTCAGTGGCTGAGGATGTCGGGGTCCTCGTAGCCCAGCAGGTCCAGGGCGCCGCGGGTCGGCAGGAAGCGGAAGCATGCCTGCGCGAGTTCCAGCCGCCCCTCGCGCTTGAGAAGCCCCTCGAGCCGGGCCCAGAGCGCATGCAGGTGCAGCACATCGGAGGCCGCATAGGCCTGCTGCTCCGGCGTCAGCTCCGGCGCGCCCCAGTCGCTGGACTGCTGCTGCTTCGAGATCTCGACGCCGAGCAGTTCCTTGCAGAGGTCCTTCAGCCCGTGCCGGTCGGTGAAGGTGCGCACCAGCTTCGCCGCCACCTTGGTGCAGACAACCGGCGCCATGGTGACGCCGAGATGCAGTTGCACCGCGGCGCAGTCGAAGCGCGCGAAATGCAGCAGCTTCAGCACGGCGGGGTCCGACAGCAGGCGCTTGAGGTTCGGGCAGTCCGCGCCGCGGCCGCCGAGCGACGGCGGGACGATCTGCACCAGATGCGCATTGCCGTCGCCGGAGGAGAGCTGCACCAGGCAGAGCCGGTCACGATGCGGGTTCAGCCCCATCGTCTCGGTGTCGATGGCGACCACGGGACCGAGATCGAGCCCGTCCGGCAGGTCGTGGCGATGCAGATGGATCATGGCGCGGCGCCCCTGGTGAGGCACCAGCATCACGGTGCGCCCACCCTGGATGGGGCCCGGCGTCGACGCATCTGCGGGTGCTGGGAAAGACATGGTGCCCAGGAAAGGACTCGAACCTTCACGACCTTGCGGTCACTGGCACCTGAAGCCAGCGCGTCTACCAATTCCACCACCTGGGCAGCAGTGCGGTGAGGCGCGGCGTTTAAAGGCCGCGCGGCGGGTCGTCAAGCGCACCGGACCCTCTTGCGCGACCCTCTTGCGCGCGGGGCGCCCCCCCATATGGTCGAGTCACACAACGGGGATGGTCGTGATGGCGGATCAGGCGCGGCGGGTGGCGACGGTCTTCGGCGGATCGGGCTTCATCGGCCGCTACGTCGTGCAGCGCCTGGCGCAGCAGGGCTGGATCGTGCGGGTCGCCGTCTCGGCCCCGGATCGCGCCCGCTTCCTGATGACCCAGGGCGCGGTCGGGCAGATCGTCCCCCTCGCCGCCTCCGTCACGGACGAGGCCGCCGCGGCCCAGGCCATCGCCGGCGCGGCGCTGGTGGTGAACCTGGTCGGCATCCTGTTCGAGCGGAAGCCCGGCGACTTCCAGCGCATCCAGGCCGAGGGGGCGGGGCGCGTCGCGCGGCTGGCCGCGGCGGCGGGGGCGAAGCGGCTGGTGCATGTCTCGGCGATCGGGGCCGACCCGGCCAGCGCCTCGGCCTATGGCCGCAGCAAGGGCGAGGGCGAGATCGCCGTCCGCGCCGCCTTCCCGGACGCGACCATCCTGCGCCCGTCCATCGTCTTCGGGCCGGAGGACGGGTTCTTCAACCGCTTCGCCCAGATCTCCCGCCTGCTGCCGGTGATGCCCGTGGTGCGCGGCGATGTGCGCTTCCAGGCGGTCTATGTCGGCGACGTCGCGGCGGCGGTGGCCGCGGCCGCGGTGCGGGAGGATGCGATCGGCCGCACCTATGAACTCGGCGGGCCGCGCGTCGCGGCCTTCCGCGAGCTGATGGCCTACATCCTGGAGGTGACGGGTCAGCGGAAGCCGCTGGTCAATGTGCCGGAGGGGATCGTGCAGTTGCAGGCGCGGATCGGGGAGAAGCTTCCCACGCCGCCGCTGACCCGGGACCAGCTGCTGATGCTGGAGAAGGACAATGTCGTAGCGGAGGGTGCCTCGACCCTGGGCGATCTCGGCGTGGCGGCGAGCGCGATGGAGGCGGTGGTGCCCGGTTACCTCGCGCGGTTCCGGACCGGTGGGGAGCGGGCGCGACGATAGAAAGGTCCGATTCGGATCTTTAAGGGTGCGAATGCGACCCGCACCACCGCCGCCTGATGGGGCGGAGGCACATTAAGGTCAGTTTTTCTGTCCTATCGGCGAGAAAAGACTCGCATCGACCCTGGCGGACGCGTAATGCTGCGCCGCACAGGCCCGGGACGATCGCGAGTCCCTGACGTTCCGCCCCGGGCCCTGCCGTCTCTTGCCGGACAGGATCCCCGCCATGGCCGAACGCATGCTGCAATTCGTGCGCCTGTCGCAGGCCCAGCCGGAAAAGCGCGGCATCGAGGCCCGGCGCAGCGACTTCGGGGAGATCTACCGGGAGTTCCGGGCCGAGGACGCCGCCGCCCAGGCCAGCCGCTGCAGCCAGTGCGGCGTGCCCTTCTGCTCGGTGCACTGCCCGCTGAACAACAACATCCCGGACTGGCTGAAGCTGACCGCCGAGGGCCGGCTGGAGGAGGCCTACGAGGTCTCCGCCGCCACCAACACCTTCCCCGAGATCTGCGGCCGCATCTGCCCGCAGGACCGCCTCTGCGAGGGCAATTGCGTCATCGAGAAGGGCTTCGAGTCCGTCACCATCGGCGCCGTCGAGAAATACGTCACCGACACGGCCTGGGAGCGCGGCTGGGTCAAGCCGCCGACGCCCCGCATCGAGCGGCCCGAGAGCATCGGCATCATCGGCGCAGGCCCGGCGGGGCTGGCGGCGGCCGAGGAACTGAGGAAGCTCGGCTTCCAGGTGACGGTCTATGACCGCTACGACCGG